>NZ_JAUBVX010000001.1:0-282148 GCF_036706065.1 Microcoleus sp. A2-C3
TTTTTTTTATTGTCACAATCAATCATTGCATATAATTATATCATAATAAGTGTAGATAATGATTTAGGATTGCTATAGTAGGCGGTTCGGGATTAGCGACCTCCTCTAATAAATCAACTATTGGCTTATAATCTGGCGCTCCATCTAAGCTGAGTTCGCCTTGGAAACAGACTGTCACCGATATTGGATCGTATTGAATACTGTAGTCTTGACCTTTGATTTCCTGAATGTCCATTGTCTTGTAGTTTCCTGAGTGAATTATTGTGGCACAACAAAGTCAATATTGAAAAAGTTAAAACTAAACACTAATTTGAACGATCGTCGTAATAGCGATCATATTGGAACTATCAGACATCCTCTCAAATTTCCAACCGATCTTAGCTGAATAGTCATTAATCATCGTCAGCAATCCCAGTCCCGATGTTTCACTTTCAGATTCAGCATTCTTTTCAAGCTGCTGTAAATATAATTCATCAGAATCAGAATTAAGCAATTCTACAATAAATTCCTGCAATTTTTTTGCCGCAGGTTGCTGCACATAGTTAGTTGCAAAAATTACTGCAATAACATCAGCTTCTCCTATAAAATGTATCCCAAATTTTACCTTATAATTGCAACTATCATCAGTAAACTTGATCGCATTTTCTAATAGTTCATTGGCAATGTAACTCACGGCTCCCTTACTTTGTTTAATCCGTTTCTCGCTGCTAGCATCCTGCTCATCCACTGGTAGAAAGCTAGACAAATAATCTGCTACAAAATGAGCAGATACCCTATTGTTGCGCCAGCGCTGCTTGATGGGGCGAGAACTGGGCGTAAATGTAAGTTCCAGGGAGTCGTGATCCGGTGGAAATTGTTCGATGAATTCTCCAAAAATTTCTGTCATAGTTTGTAAACTTCCAGATGTCATTATTTTTCTACCTCTTTTAAATTAATGTATTAATATCATTTATGGGTAAATTTTCACACACCATTCCAGTTAGCAGGAATACTATTTTCTAACAGTGATTGGATACGTTTTAGGTAAATTTTGCCGGGTTCATCAGCGGGATTTAGCGCCACTATCTGTTCAAAATAAACTTGGGCATTAGCAAAATTTTCCTGACAATATTGTTCGAGTCCTTCCTCAAAAATAGGCAAAGTTTGAATTTTGAGCGATCGCACTGGTTCTACTTCAACATCTAACACCTCACAAACAGTAATGGCTTCTTGTCTACCTTTGACAATTGCCCGATCCAAAAAACGAATATGATACTTTTCAGGTTGACTCAAACGTTTTACCACATTTCCTGAAATTAATAAAGATACGCCATAATACTTAGTCAAACTTTCCAGACGAACTCTTTCAAGCCCCCACTATATCGGTACTCCGATTAGTGGTGGGTGGTTGACTCGCTCGTACATTACTATAATTTATACGGGCGGATCTGAAAATCCGGCTTCTGCTTCGATGCTTCGCCACTAAATTCAACAGCGATGTTAGAAACCGGGTTGATGACTGTCAATCATAAATTATGCACAATATTTCCCTGTTGCTTCAATACTAGCAAAGTAATGTCATCAAATACCTTTTGTTCTCCAATAAATTCTCGCAAATCATCGATCGCAGCTTGTTTAATTTCTTCGGCGCTCAAATGCCAGTTTTGAGAAACCACTTCACAGAGTCTTTCGATACCGTAGAATTTTTTGTGGATATTTCTGGCTTCGGGAATGCCGTCAGTGTAAAGCACCACGCCGTCCCCTGGCTCTAACTCTACTAAAATATGGCCAATCAAAGCTGAAATATCCTCATCTAAGCCGATGGGAAATCCTAAATCCATTGTATCGATCCGCTCGATTTTACCGCTTTTTCTGACGACAATAGTTTCCTCATGCTGACCGCTGATGCTGATTTTCCCATCGGCATAATTTAGGATAGCCAGTGTCAGATTCTTATCTGAGTTCATGCGCTGAATATTTTGATAAATAGTGCGGTTGAGAGTATCTAAAAAGCGTACCGGATCTGATTCTCGGATTTCGTGAAGAGTGCGGACAACCGATTGAGTCATCACCATCAAAATGCCACTTTCTAGTCCGTGTCCGGTGACATCGCCAATGCAAAGCGTAACCACCCCGTCATTAAAAAGTACGTCGTAGTAATCGCCACCAACTTCATCGGCGGCTTCCATAAATCCGGCAATATCTAAATCTTTAATTGCTGCGAGTTCAGCAGGTTTGGGCAAAATTAACTGCTGCATTTGTTTGATTAGATCGAGTTCGGAACTCATGCGCCGATTTTCCGCTTTCAGCCGCTTGTTGAGTTCTGCAATTTCTTGATTAGCTGTGGCGAGTTCTGAGGTGCGTTCGGTAACTTTATATTCGAGAGTTTCAAAGGATTCTTTTAGTTGTTGTGCCATACTATTGAAGGAATTAGCTAATGTTTCAAATTCAAAAATTTTGCTATGATTAATATTCTGATTTAGAGCGCCACCTGCGATATTTTCGGAAGCCTTAGCAATTTGTAAAATCCGGCGAGTAATCTTGTTGGCGCTGAGAAAGCCGAGTCCTATTGAGGCAATTAGAGCCGCAATACAAAGCAAGATGGTGTTGCGAGTATTGGCATAAATTTGGCTCATAAAGTCGGATTCTGGTACTACAACTACAATTAGCCAGTTGAGACCGTACTTGTCAGTTAGGGGAGAAACTTGGAGAAATTGCCGCTGACCGTTGAGGTTTAAATTAAGTTGAACAGTTTCTTTAATATTGTCTAAGCGTTTGAAGCGATCGAGTAAATAAACTACACTTTTGCTCATCAGCGGGTTGCTGTCATCCTGTGCTTTGATCCGCTTTTGGTCTTGGCCTTTGCCGAGGGACAGAGCCTGATTTTTCAGCGAGCTAGCGATTAATTTGCCGTCCGGCTCAATGATAAATATTTGACCGGATTTACCAATGCTTAAGGTTTGCAGGAAGCCGCGAATTTGATCTAGCCCGATCCTGCAAGTCAGCACGCCAATCAGTTTGCCTTCAGGGTTATAATAGGGTTGACTGGCATTCATTTGCAGCGTACCGTAGGCTAAATTAATGTAAACATCGCTCCAAGCAGCCTGTTTTTTTTCGACAACAACGGTGTAAAAGGGGCGGATGCGAACGTCATAATTGGGCTGAGACCTTTCAATTTCGGTCGGATTTCCATCAGCATCAAGGTTGTAGTAAATTAAGTCTCCACCTCCGGGAGTCAGTTGCTGAGCAAGCTGAGGTTTCTCAGATACATCCAGTCGGTTCACCCAACCCATTCGCAGGTACTCGCCTTTTTCGTTGGCAATTCCCGCGTGACCGATCGCACTAAACCGCAAAAGTTGCTTCCAGAGATAAGGTCTAGATCGCTCCAAATCGTCGAAATCCAACAGTCCCAGAGGTACAGCATCATGATTGAGTTGATTGACTAACGGCGGAGTTTCGATGTAGTTTTGGACGCGATCGTAAACTCTGGCACTGATGGAGTGCTGTAACTGACTGGCGAGATCGTTGACTGTCTTCTGTCCGTTTCTGTAAGAGAGATAGCCAACCCAGCCAACAGCAGCGACAATTTGCAACACAAACGGCACCACCAAGACACGACTGAGACCGATTTGGCGCCTACTGGGGGCGATCGCCCGTTTTTGAGAAACCATTGTTAAAATCACTTCTAGCGGGTTGTTTACCTTGCTTCAGCATCGTCAGCACAAGACAAAATACGATAGTTGAATCTGCTGAAAGTATATCAAATCACCAAAAACTCTGGGCTTTTGGCGGAGTCGCTCTACAGTTATAATTAAAAATTAATTGTTTGCCAACCATGAAAATTACTCAATCCCTCCACGCCGCCCTAGTTATCTCGAATATCGAAAAATCCGAACAATTTTATAGCAAAGTTTTAGGACTGGAAAAAATCGATCGAGAATTAAAATTTCCTGGAATCTGGTATCAAATCGGCGACTTCCAACTTCATCTAATTTTAGCAGCAACAATTATACCAGATGCCATAGATTCCCAAAAATTGGGACGCAACCGACATCTGGCATTTTCTGTGGCAAACTTAGAGGAGGCAAAACAACAATTAAGAGCCAGCAACTGCCCGGTGCAAATGAGTGCGTCAGGTCGATCGGCATTATTTACCCAAGATCCCGACGGTAACATCATCGAACTCAGCGAGTAACAGATGAAAATCATCGCCTATTCATACAGCGAACCGCTGCTAGAATCCACGCCAGCAGCCGAAATTTGGGGCCAAGAGGTCGATCGCACCTATCAAGACTTAGGAGGGCGTCAGCAACTCCAGCAACTCCTCAAAGACTGCCAAACAGAACCAGTCAAATACCTATTAATTCAGCGCCTTGAAGAACTCGGCGACACAGTACAGCAAGTGTGCGCGCACCTAGAACAACTAGAAACCCTCGGCATCCAACTAATTGTCACAGACGAAAAACAAAGCGAAAACAGAGCAAACTTACTCAAACTCCTCGCAGAAGTCCAGCGCAGCCAACAAAGCCGCAGCATTCGCAAAGGACACGCCCGCAACCGCATCAAATCCCTTCCCCCACCCGGAAAAGCCCCCTACGGTTATCGGCGCGGCAAAGATAAATATGCGATCGACAAAACCGCCTCCCCCGCCGTCAAAGACTTTTTTGAACACTTCCTCATCTACGGTTCCCTGCGCGGTTCCGTGCGCCATTTAGCCAAGAAATACAACAAAAAAATCTCCGTCAGCACAGGCCGCCGCTGGCTGACAAATCCCGCCTACCGAGGCGATTTAGAATATCAAAACGGCCAAGTAATTTCTAACACCCACGTCCCGATAATTTCCAGAGAAGAAGCCGCCCAAATAGACAGATTGCTGCGGCGCAACCGTAGCCTTGCTCCCCGCAGCGCCAGCGCCCCGCGTTCCCTCGCAGGATTAGCAATTTGCGCCGAGTGCAAATCGCCCATGACAGTTGCCAAAGTCACAGCCTACCGCAAAGAAAAAGAATACCTTTATTTGCGACCGATTAACTGTCTCCAGCAGCCTAAATGCAGCGGCATTTCCTACGAAGAAGTATTGCAATCAACCATAGCAGGAATTTGTCGGGATTTGCCCAATGCTGTTGCTGGCTTGCAAATGCCGGAGATGAAGGGAATTAAAGCAGGAATTGCCGGGGCTATCTGCTCGAAACAACAAATCTTAGAGCAACTTCCCGCCATGATTGAAAGCGGCATTTTAGACACAGAAACAGCAGAATTGAGAGCGTACAAAATCCGCACAGAAATTGCAGAACTCCAAAGCAAATTAGCGCAACTGCCGCCAGTGAATTTGCGAGAAACAGCGCAAACTGTTTCTCTTCCCCAATTTTGGCTGGACTTGTCGGAATCGGAACGCAGGTTCTATTTTCGAGAGTTTATCGATCGCATTGAGATAGTCCGGGAAAAATCCCAGGTAAAACTGCAAATTATTTTCATTTTTTAATTACCCAAACCATTAATTTTATAGCATTTTTTTCTTCCTTCTTCCTTCTTTCTTCTTCCTTCTTCCTTCCGATCTAACTTACCAATTAGCTTGAAATAACTTTTTTAGCCTTGAGCCAATAGGCGATCATATCTCCTTTCCCTTTAAGCAGAATTGCGCCCCGTTCCTCAAATAAATATCCATCTTTTAACTGTTCGTAAACAGCCGCAGTAACTTGAATATACCCCGGCAATCCTTGACATTCCATCCGAGAAGCAACATTAACAGTATCCCCCCACAAGTCATAGATAAATTTTTTAGTGCCAATTACGCCAGCAACTACTGGGCCTGTATGAATCCCAATCCGAATTTGAAGTGGTTCGCCTGTGTCGGTTTGAAAATCTGCGATCGCCTCCTGCATATCCAAAGCCATATTTGCGATCGCCTCAGCATGATCTGCCCTCGGCACCGGCAACCCCCCCGCTACCATATAAGCATCTCCAATTGTTTTAATTTTCTCCAAACCGTGTTTTTCAGTTAATTCGTCAAACTTGGAAAAAATCTTATTGAGAAAATCCACTAATTCTAAGGGTGAAATTCTCGCAGCAAGAGACGTAAAATCGACAATATCAGCAAAGAGGACTGTTGCTGACTCAAACCTCTCAGCAGGAGAACCCTCGCCCTTTTTCAAATTTTCAACAATCGCTGCTGGTAAAATATTCAGCAATAAATGATCCGACTTTTTTTGAGCAAGCCGTAAAGCTAGCTCAACCCCCTGCCGCTCTTTAATTTCGTTTTGCAAACGTTCGACAAGTCCTTCTAATTGCTTCGTTTGCTCTTGAAGTAGCTTTTGCTGACTTTGAATTGTCAACTGACTTGCCACTCGTGCCAATACTTCTTTATCTTGAAAAGGTTTAGTAATATAGTCAACTGCTCCCACATCAAAGGCTTTCACCTTATCTAAAACGTCATCTAAGGCGCTTAAAAAAATCACTGGAATGGAACTGGTTTTTGGTGAAGCTTTCAACTGTGCACACACCTCATATCCATTCATCTCTGGCATCATCACGTCCAGCAGAATTAGAGTCGGCGGAAACTCCTGCACTGTAGCGATCGCCCTTTGTCCGTTCAGCGCTTTACGAACCTGATACCCTTGTGTGGTCAAAATTGTAGATAAAAGCCGCACGTTATCTGGCTTATCATCAACTATTAGAATGTTGGCGGAAATTATAGGACATTGATTGCTGTTCATGTGAGCGCTCACGGTATTTTTTTAATATAAAAGATATTAACACTGACGTGCCGTAACTGCCGATTTAGCTAGCTCTATAATATCGTCAAATAGGAAATTATGCGCTAAATTAGTTAAATATTGTGAGGCAGAAGCAAATTCTCTAGGCATTTCCTCTATCAAGCTAAAAATTTTATCATCGCAACATTCATAAGCAGCATTATATATCTTCTCCACCCACTCAAGAGGCATTTGACAGAGTTGTGATTCTACAGATTGATTGCTAAAAAATCCGCTAATTTCGCTTTCATTTTCTAGTTTTGTATCAACAGGTTCCTCGTAAATGTAGCGTACTCCTAAAAGTTCTTCTATTTTTGCAAATAATATTTTTGCCTCGAAAGGTTTACGCATGAAATCATTGCAACCTGCTGCCAAAATAGTTTTTCTATCCTCTTCAAAAGCGCTCGCAGTGAGAGCAACAATCACCGTTTCTTTTCCGAGAGGATGAGATTTAATGTGTGTGGTGGCTTCATAGCCATTCATCACCGGCATTTGCATATCCATCCAAATCAGGTGCGGCTGCCAATCCTCCCATATAGCAACAGCCTCTTGACCATTTCTAGCTTCTCGCACGACTAGGCCTAATGGTGACAATAATCTATCTATAACTAGACAATTATCGGCGCGATCGTCAACGACCAAAATGCGATATTCTGGTTGATTGGGTTCTAAACCAATTACTTTTTTATGTGGTTTAAGCATTTTAACATCGGTAGGAGCGGCAAGGCTGATTTGAATATCAAAGGCAAATTTACTGCCCAACCCAATCATACTGTTTACAGTAATATCTCCTCCCATCATTTCTACAAATTTGCGACTAATTGGTAAGCCTAACCCAGTCCCCTGTTGAGATTGCTGACCTGTTTTTGTTTGCTCAAAGGGTGCAAATAACTTATCCATTTCTTCTGCGGCAATGCCAAGCCCAGTATCTTCAATTTCAAACTGAAGGCGTAAAAATACCGGGCGAATGGAATTCGCGTCTACACAATCAAAGTCCGCCTGCGGGGACTGATCGCAACCCGCGTCGGCGGGTTTTGTTTGTGTACCCGTAAACTCTGCGGTTTTAACCGCCAAGCTTTCTTCTACCTTCATTTTCACTCGCAAGGTAACGCTACCCGTCTCTGTAAACTTGATCGCATTTCCTAATAAATTAATCAAAACTTGGCGCAATTTGCCTTCATCTCCATTGACAAACTGCGGTACGCCATCAGCCACTTCAAAAATTAGCTGCAATTTTTGAGATTTTGCTTTCAAGCGGAACATCTCTTCCAAGGTTTCTAGTAAGCGGATTAAATTGAAACTGCTTTCATTAAGCTGACTTCTGCCTGCTTCAATTTTAGACATTTCCAAAATGTCATTAATTAGCGACAGCAAATGTTCCCCAGCGCGATTAATAATTTCTAGGTGTTGCTGGTGTTGATTGTTGAGAGATGAATCGCGCACCATCACCTGACTAAATCCCAGAATTGCATTCAAGGGAGTACGCAATTCGTGGCTCATAGAAGAAAGAAATTCACTTTTGGCGAGGTTAGCAGCATCAGCAACCACAACAGCTTTTTGCAGCGCTACTTCTGCCAACTTGCGCTCGGTAATTTCAGTTTTCGCTTGTTCAAACAGGGTGCATTGCTGGATGGCGATCGCTAGCTGTACGGAAATTTGCTTGAGAGATTCTATCTCAGAAGAGTGCCACTGCCTTTGACTGCGGCAGTGATGAGCAATGAGTAGCCCCCATAATTTTTCACCTTGCAAAATGGGAACCACGAGGTTAGCTTTAATTTCAAACTGGCTGAGTAAATTAATGTGGCACTCTGAAATACCAGCCGTATAAATATTATCGATCGCGCGAATGTGTCCCTGCTCGTAAACAGAAACGTAACGTTCCCGAAAACAAGGGTCATTAATGTCAATTCCGTGAATTGGCATCACACCCCCTGCTACCGATTCGACAGCTATAAATCCGCTCCAATCTGGGTTGAATTGGTAAATAACTGTCCTATCAGTTGACAAAAACTGGCGCACTTCTTCCACAGCCATTGTCATAACTTCTTCTAGGTTAAGAGAAGAGCGAATCCGCTCTTGAATGGAATTCACCAGTCGCTCCCTTTTTAGTTGCTGCTGCAAAGCTGCTTCTGCCTGTTTGCGAGCAGTAATATCTACTCCATAACCAACACACTCCACAGGTATGCCAGCAGCATCTTTGACCAACTTAACTTCATCGTAAATCCAGCGATAACTACCGTCTTTGTGCCGTTCGCGGTATTCGTAGGAAATCCATTCTTTTTCCAATATCTGAGCGAATGCAGTATCTACAGTTTTTCGATCTTCCGGGTGAACGAGGCTGCGCCAATCAAGGGAACCTTCAAAAAAATCTTGCGCTTCGTAGCCAATCAATGAAATAATGTTTTCGCTGACAAATGTTACGTCATAATTTTCCCCTAATTTGCAGCTAAAAATAACTGCTGGAGTAGTAGCCAATAAATATTGCAAGCGTTCGGTAACAGAGCGCAAATTTAACTCGGCTTGCTGGCGCTCGCGAGCTTCCATTGCTAAGCAAGTATTGGTTTCTGTCAACTGTGCGGTACGCTCTTGCACTTTAAGTTCTAAATCTTCATAGGCGCAGCGCAGAGCTAATTCTGCCTCTTCGCGCACGGCGATTTCCCGCTGTAATTTGATATTAATTACTTCTAATTCTTGAGGGGTTTTTAATGATAAAAACTGGGGGATTAGCCCGAACAGCGTTCCAGCAGTGTAGCAGGAAACGAGGCCAGTAATTCCTTTTTCAATCCCCGACAGCCAATAAGCGGAATGCCACAGCGTCCAAATGTCTATCAAGTGACCAGTACCGCAAAGAACAATAAATGTACTAAATAAAGCAAATATTCCTGAGAAGGGAACGTCGCGTCGCTTCAAAATAAAATAAATTAGCATCGCCGGAATTGAATAGTAGGCGAGCGCGATTAAAAAGTCGCCGGTTACGTGCAGCCACACCAAAGGCGTTTGCCACAGATAGCAGTGACCGTGCGGCATATACTGAGTTGGAGAAAAAATATTTTTGAGTAATTCCCACATAATACTTGTTATTGGCAGATAATATGGATTTGATGATGCCTAAGTTAGGCAAAAAATAAAATAAACCGAAAATTGTATGTAGCTGGATTCAGCATTATTTATTAACGCCTCAACCCAGCTTGTTCATAACAGCTTGCTTCTGCACTAGGTGGCGCTCGCCAAATTGCGATCGCCAAGGAATTTCAATGATAAACTCAGTACCTCTCCCAACCTCGGAAGTGCAGCGCAAATAACCTTCATGGGCTTGAATAATCTGATAAGAAATCGCCAAACCCAGCCCGGTACCAGCACCGATAGGTTTCGTTGTATAAAATGGATCGTAAATTTTAGCGATCGCATCATAATCTATGCCAGTGCCATTATCAGCAATGTGAATCTGCACCCACTTGCCATCAACTAAAAGCGTGCGGATGCGAATTTTTAGCAGTGGGCAATGGGCATTTTGTAAGTTGTCAGATAAATTATTTTCCCAATAGCCGTTGGTCAAATCTCCCTGCTGTGCCATCTGTTCTAAAGCATCAATAGCATTAGAACAAATATTCATAAATACTTGGTTAAGCTGCCCAGCGTAGCATTCCAATAGTGGCAAATCTCCATACTCTTTAATCACTTGAATCGGCGGACGGTTTGGTTGTTCTTTCAAGCGGTGCTGCAAAATCATTAAAGTGCTATCGAGTCCTTCATGAATATTTACCTTTTTCATGTCGGCTTCGTCTAACCGGGAAAAAGTTCGTAAAGATTTAACAATTTCCCTAATTCGCTCTGCTCCAATTCTGATTGAACCAAAAAGTTTTTGCAAGTCTTTTAAAATAAAATCGAGTTCGATAGTGTGAATTTTGTCTGCAATTTCCGGCGCAGGAGTGGGGTAATAAACTTGATAAGCCTTAATCAATTCCAAAATATCTTTAATGTATTCCTCCGCCGGAATCAGATTGCCATAAATGAAGTTAACAGGGTTATTGATTTCGTGAGCAACGCCAGCTACCATTTGTCCCAAAGAGGACATTTTTTCAGTTTGCACAAGTTGAGTTTGGGCGCCTTTGAGTTGTTGCAGAGTCTTTTCTAGCTGCTGAGTTTGTTCGAGCAGTTTAGCTTCCGAGTGCCGCAATGAATTTTCAGCCAAGGAGCGATCGCGATTTTCTTGTAGCAAAAGTTCATTGGTTGATTCTAAAGCCAGCGTCCTCTCCAGAACCCGTTTTTCCAATTCCAGCATTAATTCTGAGAGTGCTTCCTGAGCTTGTTTGCGATCGCCAACCTCATTTTGTAAAGCCAAATTTGCCGCCGCCAATTGATCGGGACTGGGGATAGCCAAGATTTTTGGGATTAGTCCCACCAGGACTGCTGCTGTACATAGCGAAATCAGCGCCGTAATCCCTTTCAGAAAACCAGAGAACCAATAATTAGGATGCCACAGCGTCCATATTTCCATAATATGGGTAATGCCGCAGCAGACAATAAAAGAGCCAAACAACATGAAAATCCAGTCAAAAGGCACGTCTTTCCGCTTCTTGACAATATAAATCAGCGTGATGGGTATCAAAAAATAAGCGGTGGCAATCAAAGCATCGGACAAAATGTGCAGCCCCACTAATCCAGGCTTCCACAAGTAGCAATGACCGTGAGGAATAAAATAATTTGGGAACATTTTATGAACCATTTTCATCTAATTAACTCGGTTTTTTGCTAATATTTTGTATAGGGATTACAGGAGGAGTGTCAAACCTGCTGGCACAAAAAGAAGAATTAGGCTTTTAAACTTAACACTTGTGATGAGTAGATACAGCGATCTGAAACTACCTTTAATTAAATTAACATCAATCCACTAAGCTTTAGCAAGGTCAACTGTCACATTTTTAATTGTTGCTTTACGACCAAATGTGACACCTGCATGACATTTTGGCGAATTCGCTTTGAAAAACTGAGCACTGCTACCTGAAAGGGAACTCAGCCAACGCCTCTTGAAATTGGGTTATGGCGCTCAGCATAGGTGTCAACTTAAGTCTAGATCCCCCCTAGCCCCCCTTAAGAAGGGGGGAACCGGAAGTTATCAAAGTCCCCCTTCTTAAGGGGGATTTAGGGAGATCTCGCCAGAGGATAAAAGCGAGATGTCTCAGGTTTCATACTTAAGTTGACACGCCTTTGGGCGCTCAGTGACCAGTAAATCCTTTATTGATATTGGTGCGCCGCGGTGAGATTTAACGGATTTGACCTGTTATTCCCTGAGAAATGTAGGTACAGGCTGGCGTCGCAATCCAATAGGCGATCGGCTTTACAGTCAATCATAAGTGATAATATCAACGATATACTTACTTATAATTGCAAATTATGACGATAGATGAGGTAATACAGCTAACTCGTGCCCGATCGCAAAAAGATTTACATCCCGTACAAGAAATCATACTCCGCCAAGTTTGGGAAGGAAAGACTTATACAAGCATCGCATCTGCCTCTCATTACGGAGAGCATTACCTGAGAAACATCGCCTCCGGTTTGTGGCAATTTCTCTCTGAAATCTTGCAGACACCTATTAGTAAATCAAATTTTCGCTCCTCTCTAGAATCGCGTTCCTTGACTGCGAAGGAACAAAAATTAATTGAAGAATTCACCCGCAGCCAATGCCTAGTAACACCTTTAGAATATCCCGGCTCTCCCGTACCCCTCGGTTCGCCATTTTATATTCCTCACCCGCTAATTCAAAAACTCGCGTATCAAGAAATTGCCAAACCTGGAAGTGTTCTGCGGATTAAAGCTCCCAGGAAGATGGGTAAAAGTTCCCTCCTGCTACGGATTTTAGATCGCGCTAATTCTCTTGGCTGCCGAACTGTAAGTTTGGATTTTCAGCAAGCCGAGGAAGCTGTTTTAGACAACCTAGATAAATTTTTACGGTGGTTTTGTGCGAACATCAGCCGTCACCTAGAATTGCCACCTCTATTAGATGATTATTGGGATGAAGATATGGGTAGCAAAGTAAGCTGTACCATTTATTTGCAACAATATATATTAACGGAAATTAATAGCCCTCTGGTTTTAGCTTTAAATGAAGTCAATAGAATTTTTGAGTATCCCAAAATTGCTAGAGAATTTTTGCCACTGCTGCGAAGCTGGCATGAAGAAGCAAAGCGGACTGAAACTTTGGGAAAACTGCGGTTAATCGTCCTTCATTCCACAGAAATTTATATTCCTTTAAAGCTCACTGAATCGCCTTTTAATGTCGGTTTGCCGCTGCAATTGCCCTATTTTACAGAAGAGCAGATACTTGCTTTAGCGCAGCGTTACGGACTGGATTGGACAGATAGCCCCGATGCCAAGCGACTGATGGCAATGGTGGGGGGACATCCTTATCTGGTACGGCTCGCTTTTTACCACCTCTGTCAAAAGGCTATAACGCTAGATCAGCTTCTACAAGAAGCTCCCACAATAGGAGGAATTTATAAAGATTACTTGCGGAGTTTTTGGGTGACATTGCAAGAAGATCCCGAACTCGCAATTGCACTTAAACAAGTCGTAAAATCTGAGCGTGGCGTGGAATTAGATCCGATAGTAGCTTCTAAATTAGTTAGTATGGGTCTGATTAATATCGATAACAACCGCTGTATGCTGAGCTGCGAGTTGTATCGCCTGTATTTTGGTTCCCACAATTTTATTTAAATCGAGGTTTTAGAGTTTATTTGTGTAAGTTATATTAGAATCAAGCGATCGCACCACATCCTCACCTCTCAATAGATTCATTACATACTCACCTTTAAACCAACCTATAAACGGCATGACCAAAATTACATACCAAATTGGCGGCAGTCTCGCCAATGATGCACCTACTTATGTGGTAAGACAAGCAGATTCCGAACTCTATCAAGCCTTAAAAAACGGCGAGTTTTGTTACGTCCTCAACTCGCGACAAATGGGAAAATCTTCCCTATTAGTCCGCACCCAACACCGATTACAAGCAGAAGGCTGCCAATGCAGCACCATTGACATGACCCGCATTGGCAGCGAAAATATTACCCCTTTACAATGGTATAAAGGCATAGTTGGGGAACTTTGGCGCAGCTTCAATCTCTTAGGAAAGATGAACTTAAAAACCTGGTGGCGCGACGAAGAAGATATCTCCCTGCTTCAGAGATTGAGTAATTTTATTGAAGATATCCTACTCGTCAAATTTCCTCAAGATAGAATTTTTATATTTATTGATGAAATTGACAGTATTCTCGGTCTAGATTTCTCCGTTGATGATTTTTTTGCCTTAATCCGGTTTTGCTACAATCAACGAGCGATTAATCCAGAATATAATCGCATTTGTTTTGCAATCTTTGGCGTAGCGACACCGAGCGATTTAATTGCTGATAAAAAACGGACACCTTTTAATATTGGTCGTGCTATAGATTTGCGGGGTTTTGAACTGCACGAAGCCCAGCCATTAGTAGAGGGATTGGTAAGTAGAGTGAGTAATCCTCAAACAGTTATCAAACAGATATTGTTTTGGACTTCAGGACAGCCATTTTTAACGCAAAAGCTGTGTAATTTAGCTTATAGAGCCAGCCGGGAAGCGGCGCGAGGCTTAGTAAATATTCCACCAGGAACGGAGGCATTTTGGGTGGATAATTTAGTGCAAAAAAATATTGTTACTAAGTGGGAATCCCAAGATGAACCAGAGCATTTAAAAACAATACGCGATCGCATCCTTCGTAACGAACAGCGTGCTGGTAGATTACTCGGTATCTACCAACAAATTTTGGAATCAGAATCATTTTCAATGGTACTAGGAGGTATTTTAACCGATGATTCTCCAGAACAAATCGAACTATTATTATCAGGATTAGTAGTTAAAGAGAATGGTTATTTGCAGGTAAAAAACAGGATTTATGCTGAAGTTTTTAACCTTGAATGGGTAGAGAAACAATTATGGCAACTGCGCCCTTACTCGCAAACCTTCGATGCTTGGATTGCTTCACAACAAACAGATTATTCGCGGCTATTGCGCGGGCAAGCTTTAAAAGATGCCCAAATCTGGGCGCAAGAAAAAAGCTTGAGCAACCTAGACTATCAATTTTTAGCTGCTAGTGCCGAACTAGACAGGCGAGAAGTTCAACAAGCTTTAGAAGCAGAACGCACTAAAGAAGTTGAAGCACGACTAATAGAGGAACATAAGCGATTAATTCAAGAGAAAACAGCAGCCAAACGACAGAGAAGATTACTATTTGCAGTTAGTATTGCACTGCTGCTTGCCTGTGGTTTAGGAGTAACAAGTTATTTTCAATACCGACGTGCAGCTATTAGCGAACGCGAAGCAAGAATTAGCGAAATTCAAGCGCTGGTTTCTTCTTCTGAGGGACTGTTTGCCTCTAATCGCCGATTGGATGCACTAATAGAAGCGATTAAAGCTAAACGCAGACTGCAAAAGTTAGGCAATACAGACACAAATATTGAACATCAAGTTATCAATGTATTGCGGCAAGCAGTTTATGAAGGCGATGAATACAACCGTTTATCGGGACATAAAGCGGCGGTGATGACTGTCGATATTAGTCCTGACAGTAAGCTAATTGCCTCTGGAAGTGTAGATAAAACTATCAAACTGTGGGGGAGGGATGGTACAGAAGTGGCAACCCTCAAAGGTCATCAGGCGATCGTGAGATCGGTTAAATTTAGCCCTGATGGTCAGTTAATTGCTTCTGGAAGTGATGATGGTACTGTGAAATTATGGCAACAAGACGGCACGTTGTTAAAAACTTTTCAGGGTCACAGTGCTGGCATTTGGCTAGTAGCATTTAGCCCCGATGGTCAAACTATTGCCTCTGCTAGTGTGGACACAACTGTAAAACTTTGGCAAAAAGACGGAAGTTTGCTGAAAACTCTCCAAGGTCATACTGCTGGGGTATCCTCAGTAGCATTTAGTCCCGATGGTGAAACGATTGCCTCTGCCAGTGGAGACAAAACGGTAAAACTTTGGCACAAAAACGGCACTTTGCTAAGAACTCTTCAGGGTCATACTGCTGTGGTATCCTCAGTAGCGTTTAGTCCCGATGGTCAAACTATTGCCTCTGCCAGTGGAGACAAAACGATAAAACTTTGGAATAAAAACGGCACTTTGCTAAGAACTTTTCAGGGTCATACTGCTGTAATATCAGCCGTTGTGTTTAGTCCAGACGGTCAAATTATCGCCTCAGCAAGTCGAGATAAAACGGTAAAAGTTTGGAATATTGACGGCACAGAATTGATGACATTTAGAGGTCATAGTGCTGGGATTTGGGGGATAGCTTGGAGTCCTGACGGCAGCTTTATTGCTTCGGCGGGTGCAGAAAATAGCGTCATATTATGGCGAAGTCAAAATCCATTGCGTAAGATGATTACTGCACATAAAGCTGGGATTTGGGCTTTAGATATTAGTGCTGATAGTTCTACAATTGCCACAGGTAGCGAGGATGGCACGACTAAAATTTGGAGTCGGCAAGGTAAATTGGTAGCAACTTTGAGCGAACAAGATGCTGCGATTTATGCAGTTGCTCTGAGTCACGACAATCAGTTAATTGCTTTTGCGAAAAACGATAATATTGTGAATATCTGGGATCGTAAAGGCGTTTTGCGGGAAAGTTTTGTAGGTCATAGCGCTAGACTGACTGGATTAGCTTTCAGTCCTGACGATCGCACGATCGCATCCGCAAGTCAAGATAATACGATTAAGCTTTGGCGGCATAACAGCATTTGTAGGGGGGAAACATCCGCCGCCAAATCTCTAGGCAACACCAATAGATGCGCCCCTATCACCCTCATAGGACATCATACTCCTATTTGGCAGGTAGTATTTAGCCCCGACGGTCAATTAATTGCCTCCGCAGGGGGAGATGGTACTGTAAAGTTATGGAAGCTTGATGGTACGTTAGCGAGAACTTTCCGAGGTCATCAAGCTGCGGTATGGAGAGTGGCATTTAGCCCTGACGGTAAGATGGTCGCTTCTGGCAGTGGGGATAATACGATTAAGCTTTGGACTATTGATGGCAAGTTGTTAAGAACTATTGAAGGTCATCAAGCTGCGGTATGGGGAGTGGCGTTTAGTCCTGATGGTCAAATGATTGCTTCTGGCAGTGTGGATAATACAGTAAAGCTTTGGAAACTTGACGGTACGGAATTAACAACTCTCAGAGGTCACAGTGCGGCGATTAGGGGAGTGGCTTATAGTTCTGATGGGACGTTTGTGGCTTCCGTTAGTGAGGATAACACGCTGATTCTGTGGAATGTGCAGCGAATTCTGAGTCTGGATTTATGGAGTTATGGGTGCGATCGCGTGGGGGATTATTTGCGGGTGAATGCGGAGGTGGAAAAGGGCGATCGCTTATTGTGCTCGCGCAACTGAGATGCTCCCGTCCCCGCATAGCACAGGTTAAAGAAGCTGTGCTATGCGGGGACGGGAGCACTACAAAAGCAAAACTGAGATGCTCCCCCTTCGAGTTTCACACCCGAAGCGGTTAAAACCAATTTTTTATGAGGCTGCACATATCTCGATCCCCCCTAGCCCCCCTTAATAAGGGGGGGACAAGAATGCTCTCAAAGTCTCCCTTGCTTTCGGGGGATTTAGGGGGATCGAGATATGTGCAACTTCACGTTAAATTGGTATAAAACCGCCGCATGATACGCCGAAGCATAAAAGGGGTCACTACAGAGTAATGAAATCGCTAGCGGTGAGAGTACCGGGTGCTACACCGTTAAGCTTAGCTAACAATTGATTAGTTCCAGTCACACTAATCAAAGTTTGATTGTTGCTAGACGTAATACTGAGTTGATTGAAACTCAAACTGGGATTCAACCCAATTAAATCCTCGCCCTTGTGGAAATCAGTAATGATATCGCTACCCAAACCTTGATTTAGCAGAAATACATCATTTCCCGAACCTCCAGTCAATGTATCGTCCCCAACATCCCCGGAAAGGAAATCGGAACCGCTGCCACCGCTGAGAATATCATTACCTTTGCCGCCGTAAAGCGTATCGTTACCAATGTCGCCGCAGAGTACATCATTCTCATTGTTGCCGAACAGCAAATCATTGCCCTCGCCGCCATCGAGACTGTCGTTTTCTTTGCCTCCGTAAAGCGTATCATTTCCCGACCCGCCAAAAATCAGGTCTGTACCTTCATTGCCAAACACAATATCGTTGCCATTCCCAGCATTAATTGTGTCATTTCCCAAGTTGCCTAAAATGTAGTCGTCGCCATCTTCACCCAGCAAAATATCGTCATCTTTGCCGCCAAAAATGGTATCGTTGCCAACGCCACCAGCAACAGTATCTTTGCCGATATCTCCCCTCAAAAAGTCGTCGCCATCTCCGCCAACAACAGTGTCATTGTCTTTGCCGCCGTAGATGGTATCGTTGCCAGCGTCGCCA
Organism: Microcoleus sp. A2-C3; assembly: GCF_036706065.1. Lineage (NCBI taxonomy): Bacteria > Bacillati > Cyanobacteriota > Cyanophyceae > Oscillatoriales > Microcoleaceae > Microcoleus > Microcoleus sp. A2-C3. The sequence goes on from NZ_JAUBVX010000001.1 coordinate 18,173, forward strand.
GAGATGAAATCGCTGCCTTCATTGCCGAAGATTGAGTCGTTATCTGCACCGCCTTGAATGTTGTCATTGCCGCCCATGCCGTAGAGAGTATCGTTGCCGGCTTGTCCGTTAATTGAGTCGTTGATGTTACCGCCCATGATGAAATCGGTAGTGTCGCCGCCGTTGATAGTTTGTTGGACGGGGTTGGGGGTGATGGCAGCAGAGTCGAAATCTGGGGCGGTCAGGTCATCTAGCAGGCAATCATCTTTGTCGGGTGTGGGTGTCGGAGTTGGTACAGGTATCGGAGTCGGAGTCGGTGCAGGTATCGGAGTCGGAGTCGGTGCAGGTGTTGGAGTTGGAGTTGGAGTTGGAGTTGGAGTTGGAGTTGGAGTTGGAGTCGGAGTTGGTGTGGGAGTCGGTGTCGGCGTGACTGTAGTTGTGAATTCAAAAGCGCCGATATCGACGATCGCACTTCCGTTACCATCACCATCAGCCGGACGAGTCACACCGCGCTGATCCTTAGCTGGCGCGCCTGCACCAGTACCTGTGTCAATGGCGGGACTTCCTGCTAGCAGCGGCAGCACGAAAGCCCCGTTAATATTTTGCAAAGCGCCAAGTTTCGGATCTGCGATCGTAATACTTGCCGTCGCATTATTGTCATTAGGATCGCCCGTCGTCAGTTTAGCAGGAAATTGCAGATTATTTCCCCCGTCAATTAGTGCCCTTCCAGTTTGGTATTTAACTTTAAAAGGATTGCCAGCCGTATTGCTATCAAAAATCGAATTCTTGACAGTAATTGGCTGATTTCCAAAAGTCGCAATACCGCCAGAATACTCTCCAGCAGTGTTCTTGGCTAAAGTCGAGTTGACAATGTTAGTGGAAAAGGAATCTCTGTTGCCGACAACTATTCCCCCGCCCTGTTTAGCAGCGGTGTTGCCGGAAAACGTACTGTTTACAATGCTGACATTTCCATCTTCTCCTATCCACAAGCCGCCGCCGTTATCATCCGCTGTGTTGTTGGCAAAAGTGGTATTTGTTACTGTCAAATCAACATTTCCGTGGCGGACTCCGCCGCCGGAACCTCCTTGACCTGCTGCATTTTTGATAGCCTTGTTGTTAACAAAAGTGCTATTTTCCAAAACTACTTTGTCTTGGTTGTAACCAAACAAAAAGGCTCCACCTCCTTCTCCTGTCCCGATATTGCCGTCAAAAGTGCTGCCTCGGATGATAATATTGCCAGCAACAGGCCCCGGAGTTGCATTGGGGCCCGAAGCATTAGCGCCATCGACGTAAACCGCCCCGCCAGGGCCTTTATCTGTGCGGTTGCCAGTGAATTTAGAGTTTTCGATCGTCATGCTGCCCAACAGGTTATTCACAGCCCCGCCGTAGCTGCCTTTGTTGTTGGTAAATTCGCTATCTCTGATACTCAGAACACCGCCGCTTTTAGTAGCGATCGCCCCGCCGCCGCGTTCGGTATTGCTAGCCAAAGAACCGTCATTGCCACTAAACTTGCTGTTAATTACTGTTGTGGTGCTGCGAAAACCCGTGTAAATTCCGCCGCCGAAACCGGCAACATTATTGTTGACTTGGCAATTTTCTAAAGTTAAAGTGCTGTTACCGCCAGTTTGAATGCCGCCGCCGCTGCTAGTTGTCTCGTTATTGGGATCGGTTCCCGAAACTTTGCCATTGGCAACAATCAGGTTTTTTAGAGTAACATTTGTTGAACCTTCGGTGAGGATTACCCGCGAAGTGTTGTTGCCACTGATGGTTAAATTACTAGCACTAATTGCATCAATTGTCAAGTTTTTGTTGATGACAAGTTGACCGGAAGTCAGAGTAATTGTTTGATTGGCAAGAGTGGAGGCAAATTGAATGGTGTCGCCGGCTGCTGCGGAGGCGATCGCACTTCTCAAGGAACCGGGCCCGCTATCATTATTGTTGGTAACGGTAACAGTCGCTAAAGTCCCTTGGTAATTTGCCATTGCTTCTGGAGTCAACGCTAGCGGTGCTTCAATATCACCCTTGGTAAACTCCAAATTCCAGTTACCACCGCGGCCAGTGCGATCGCTAGATGCCGCCATATCAGCCCCGGTTAACTCCGAAAGGCGATCGACAAAATCGCTTCCATCACCCGCAGCCACATCGCAACCATAAAGCATGATATCAGCTTGGTCGCTCAGTGCAGTGCGCCACCCTTGCAACTGGCTTTCATACTGCGGCAAATTATCGGAATTCAACGTCGCCGAACCTAGCTGCAAACTGCCAGAATTCCCGTGAGAAAAAATGTGAATTTGGTCTACAGTTCCCCCCGCAGCAGCAATTGTTTGCAGTTTCGCAGTAATTTGCTCGACTCCGTTGCTATTTTTATCTAAAATGATTGTCTCAGCATTCCCGATCACGCCCCCCGCCAGGGTTTGATAGTCATCTAAGTCCGAGTCAATGAAGACAAGAGATTTAGAACGAGACTTGCCGAGAACAGACTGTGAATCAATACTGGTAAAAGTTGAGTTCATTTTGCATACCCTATGATCGTGTTTACTATTTGCTGGTAGATTCACCTTCAAGGCAGAAGGATCTCTGATGCTGCCTTCACTCGGTCGAATTAAAACCTCCGCGATAAATCGGGGGATTTCAATTAAGAAGAAAACCAGGTTTTCCTCGATGATTTAAATTCGTGAAGTGCATCAAAATTCAAATTCTGGTAGGTGGCAATTGCTGTTATTTCAATTAACCGTAGAGGATGTAATGTCAATCCTGAAAAGAGATGCTGCGGTTCCGAATTACTGAGGATTGATTTAGCGCTGCATACATTCGTCTTACCTAGAACCATAAAATCTGCACTCCTGCTCGGTCAATCTCACCTGGAAAGCGCGATCGCAAAAAGTTCCAAAAAATCCGAAATTTAGGTAACTAACAGTAGGGTGCGTCAGGGAGAAAATCCTTGGTCTTTCGTCAAAACATTCAGCCCTGACGCACCTACAAAAACTAACAGATGTCGTGCCAGTAGTAAGGTGCGCGTTCACACCCTACCAGAGGCAATTAGATTGTTACCTGAGTGAAATCGCTAGCAGCGAGAGTACCGGGTAAACCGTTCAGTTTCGCTAACAATTGATTAGTCCCAGTGACGCTAATCAAAGTTTGATTGTTGCTAGACGTAATACTGAGTTGATTGAAACTCAAACCGGGAGCCAATCCAATTAAATCCTCGCCCTTGCGGAAATCAGTAATGATGTCGCTACCCACACTTTTAGTTAGGAAAAACACATCACTTCCCGAACCGCCAGTCAAAGTATCATCTCCTACATCGCCGGAAAGGAAATCGGAACCAGCACCGCCAATGAGGAGATCGTTACCCTTACCGCCGTAAAGCGTATCATTACCGACGTTGCCCGCAAGCACATCGTTTTCATTGTTACCGAATAGCAAGTCGTTGCCCTCACCGCCAGCGAGACTGTCGTTGTCTTTGCCACCGTAAAGAGTGTCATTTTCCGCCTCACCAAAAATCAGGTCTGCACCTTCATTGCCGAACACAAGATCGTTGCCGTTTCCAGCACTAATTGTGTCATTTCCTAAGTTACCCAAAAGGTAGTCGTCCCCATCTTCACCGAGCAAGATATCGTCATCTTTGCCGCCAAAAATAGTGTCGTTGCCCATACCGCCGGCAACAGTATCTTTGCCGAGATCTCCCATTAACGAGTCGTTGCCATCCCCGCCAACAATAGTGTCATTATCTTTGCCGCCACTGACGGTATCGTTGCCAGCGCCACCTTGGATAAAATCGTTGCCATTATTGCCGAAGAGCAAGTCATTATCCGCACCACCATCAATGTTGTCATTGCCGCCCATGCCGTAGAGAGTGTCGTTACCGGCAAGTCCGTTAATCGACTCGTTGATGCCACCGCCCATGATGAAATCGTCTGTGTTACCGCCGTTGAGAGTTTGTTGGGCGGGGTTGGGGGCGATCGTAGCAGGGTCGAGTTGCGGGGGGTTGAGACCATCCAGCGGGGAACCATCCCCAGCCGGAGTTGGAGTCGGCGCGGGTGTGGGAGTTGGCGCGGGTGTTGGAGTCGGAGTTGGAGTCGGCGCTGGTGTGGGAGTTGGCGCGGGTGTTGGAGTCGGAGTTGGAGTCGGCGCGGGTGTGGGAGTTGGCGCCGGAGTCGGTGTGGGAGTGGGAGTTGGCGCGGGCGTTGGAGTCGGCGCCGGAGTTGGTGTGGGAGTGGGAGTTGGCGCGGGTGTGGGAGTCGGCGCCGGAGTCGGTGTGGGAGTGGGAGTTGGCGCGGGTGTGGGAGTTGGCGCCGGAGTCGGTGTGGGAGTTGGAGTTGGCGCGGGCGTTGGAGTCGGCGCCGGAGTCGGTGTGGGTACGACTGCACTGCTGTATTCAAAAGAGCCACTGTCAACGATCGCACCTGGAATGGTATCGCCATCTTGAGGGCGAGTCACACCACGCTGATCCGCAGCAGGCGCACCACTTGCAACCCCTTTATCAATTGCCGGACTTCCGAGCAGCAGAGGCCTGACGAAAGCGCCGTTGATATTTTGCAGAGGGCCGAGTTTGGCGTCTGCGATCGTCACACTTGCCGTAGCATTGACATCGCTGCCGTCATTGGGGTTTTTTGCAGGCCATTGAAAATTCCCTCCTTGATCGGCGTATTGGGCAGTGACGTGTTGCTGAATTCCCCAAGGGTTTCCTCCGTTAGCCGCTGTATTGTTGGAAAAAATCGTGTTTTTGAGGGTGACATTATTGGCATCGGCGAAGATACCTCCACCAACCCAGCCGGCGCTATTATCGGCGATCGTCGTGTTGACAATAGTTGTAGGTGCACCAAGAGTCATTGCACCGCCGAGTTTGTTGAAATCACCAGCAGCAAACACCGTGGAGTTGCCAGAAAACGTACTGTTAGTAATCGTAGCAGGGGCATTGCTTGTCCACAGACCACCACCTTGATTGTTGGCTTTGTTGCCAGCAAAGGTGGTGTTGGTAATGGTCAATCCCTGGTTGGTGCTGTCGCTCAAATTCGTTACCGCACCACCGTTTCCAGAACCTCCACCGTTGGGTAGCGCCAGAATTTCGTTATTTTGGAAGGTGCTATTTTCCAAAATTACCTTGTCTTGGCTGCCGGTGAACAGATAAGCTGCTCCTCCTTCGCCCCGACCTTTATTGTCTTGAAATACGCTGCCACTAATCCGAATTGTGCCGGAAGCTTCAGTTGTAGAACTAGCTCTGTCTGTGTAAACTGCGCCACCAAAACCCCTTAAAAAGGGATTATCTTGGCCTGTTGCGTAAACGGCTGCGGTGGTGTCGTTGCCGATGAATCGGGAGTTTTCAATTGTTAACTTGCCTTGAAGGCTGTTAATTGCTCCACCATTAATTCCTTTGTTGTTGGTGAAGTCGCTGTTGGTGACAGTAAAAGTTTTGGAGCTCAAAAAGCCGATCGCACCTGCACCGCGTTCGTCATTACCTGCGGTGGCGATGTTGCCGTTAAATTTACTGTTCGATACTGCCAGGGTATTGTTGAAATTACCGAAAATTGCGCCACCACCTTGATCGGCAACGTTGTTATTGAACTGAACGTTGTCTACTGTGAGGCTTACTTCGTCGGTTGTGCCGATCGCGCCACCTGTCCCAGTCGTTTTACCGTTGACAATAGAGAGATTTTTGACGGCAAAATTCGTGGCAGTCACAACGTTTGCATTGACAAAAAAGGCGCGGGATGCGTTATTACCGCTGATGGTTAAACCCGCGGCGGCCGTGCCGTCAATGGTGATATTTTTGCCAGCAGGAATATCGAGTTGACCGCTGGTGAGGGTGATGGTTTGACCAGCCAAACCGGGAGCGAAGGTAATTGTATCACCAGCTACAGCGGAGGCGATCGCAGCCCTTAACGAACCTGCTCCGCTATCGCTATTGTTGGCTACAACGATAGTAGCTAAATCACCTTGGTAATTTGCCATTGCCGAAGACTGTAAGGCTAAAGGAGATTCTATTTGACCCTTAGCAAATTCTAAGTTCCAGTCGCCGTCTTTGCCGGTGATATTGGTAGACGCGGCAACGTCAGCTCCAGTAAATTCACTGAATTTGTTAACGAAATTAGCACCTGTACCTGCTGCTACATCGCAGCCGTACAGCATGATGTCTGCTTGTGGGGCGAGTGAAGTTTGCCACTTTTCCAACTGGCTTTTATATTGCTCGATGTTATCTGAACCCAGAGCGGTATTACCCAGTTGTACGCTGCCAGAACTCCCGTGAGAAATAATGTGAACCGAATCGATCGCCCCATTACTAGAGGCATATTTTCCAATTTCAGAGGTAATTTCTTCGATGCCATTTTTAGTGCGATCGAGTATTACCACCTGCTGTCCTGGCAGCACTCCTGCGGCAATTGACTCGTAATCTTCCACACCAGAATCAATGAAGACTAAGGAACGGGGTGGCAGTTTTTCTAAAGAAAGTTGTGAGTTAACTTGAGCGAACGTAGAACTCATATTTGATACTCCATTATGGGCGTTATTGGTAGATACAGCCCTAGAGTAATCTTATCAGTCTTGTTTGATTACATATTAACACAAATTTTTGGTTTAGTGCAATATTGAAAAGTTTTTTTTGAACATCTTTTGATCCGGATTTACTTTTGAGCGCTTGTAGGAACTGGGATTTTTGACTGCAATCACTGGGGAGTAAATAACAAAAATTATCGGGAACATTTAAATAAATTTAGCTTCTACTAGCCGAATTTTGTCATAAAAATGGGCGGTTGAAATAGTATCTATACAAACAAAACCCGATTTCAGAAAGGTTGAATATCGGGCGGTTTAAATTACCTTATTTTCTTTACCCCACGGAGGTGAAATACCCTTCCCGAAGGCTAAAGCGTTTTTATAGACGCGGTTTTAACCGCCGTCTAATCTGATATTAAATGTTGGTTAATCGATCGCAATTAAGTTGTTTTTGTGCTGCCGCGCGTACTTTGGGAAATGCCGTAGTTACTACAAAGGTTATGAGAATTATTGAGCGGGAGTTGATCTGATCGATCGCACATTCAGTCAAATTTAATCGTTGATTGCGATCGCCCCTACATCCGCTAATGAGCGTTGCACTCTAGCCAGTTGCCCTCAGCACGCTCCACATCCTCAATTAAATCTCTCCTTAATTAGCAAACAGTCGATCGCCCGTGCGGTCGTTGCTGAGTGTGTCGATATCTCGATCGGCATAAGCCGAGGTAATTTTCTTGATAAGTATGTGGGTACATATAAACATTAGATTCGGAGTTTCAAACCGCTGGAGTCAGATCATCGGAAATTGGTAGTGACCTGGTTTGTTTCGCCGATCTTTATCAACCTACATATTAGTCTCGCCTATTTCTGCGATGCTGCCATCCGCGATCGCACGGAATTTATGTTCTGCATATTTTCCCAAACGGCCGGCAGGCCCGTAATTACCGATCGATCCTGTATCCTGGCATTAACATCGCTCAAGATTCTGTGGAAGATGGCGGTTTTTTCCCAGAATTCCGAATATTAATAATCTTGTTGAGGGCATCGAACCAAAAACTAGCTCCCATTGAAATAGCTACGCCGCTCAATATCCAACCAAACAATTTTGCGATCAAAGCCGGCAACAATAAATTACCCTGCGCGTCTATTTCTAACCTGTTCGGTTCGCTCCATCCAAAAGGCAGAGCTACATTATCCAAAGCTCGATCGACATCCTGCTGAACTTGGCTCAGACCGGTTAAATTATCTAATTTAGTCTTAGCGTTTTTTTCCACCAACTGCTGAGCATACAAATTGACAGTCGATCGCAGCATCGAATCCTTCGACAACCGATTAACAATATGAATGCTATCAGCATTAACGGTAATCGCGATCGCAGTTCCCAGCAAAATCGCCACCCCTCTAGAATTCCGCTTGTAAACCCCCGAAGCGCGCTCCATCGATTGGTCAAACCAAACTTCAATTTCTTGCTGAAACCGCTGCAACTGGTCTTGAGTATCTCCGCCACCTGTTTCAGCGCGCTGAGCTAAAATATAAAGACTGCGTTTCAAAGATTCTGGCATACTGTCCAAGGTTTCTTGAATTTGCTTGTAAATCGGACTCTCCTCTCTCTCATCCATAATTTGTGCTACCGTCTCCTGAGTTTTGCTAACTTTCCTCACAGTATTTAACAGATTACTCAAACTGGGTTGCAGTTGCGCCCGCAGCGCCGCCCGCTCAAATTCGCTATCAAAACTCGCCTTAACAAAAGCCATCTGTCTCTGAAATTCTCTCCCTCCCAGCTCGGTTTCTGGCAGATAAACCTGAGAATCATTAATATAAAATCCCAACTTTTCCGACATCCGATCTAAACTGTTGTTCAAACTTCCCAAATCGTTTTTATAATCTTCAACAACTCGATTGAACTCCGCAGTCAGCCAGCCAAATTCTTGTTCAATAATCGGTTTAGTAGACTCCGGCAGATTCAGACCCTCTCCAATCACTTGAATTTGTGCCAACTGTAAATCTTTAAATCTTTCCAGTCTACTTTTAGAGAGCGATTCCACCAAACGAGAAATTTTTAAAGTATCCAAAAGGCTCGCAGCAAAACTATCTGCTGGAATATAAGAAGGCCCACTTGATTTATTACCAAAAATATTTTTAGTCCCAGTGATTTGGAGGAAAAAATGCCCCAAACGGTGCGTAATAGAGCGGAATCCCTCTGGTAAAAGTCCTTTCGCTCCCTGATTCAAATCCTTGATGATTGGATTGGCGTAAATTGAATTAGCCAACTGTCCGACTCGCTGAAATTGCACCGAATCTTTCGCGCCTTCGCTGCCTCCAGAAATCAGCACTTCGATCGACTTTTTTAAATGTTCCGCCCGCCACTGCAAAACAGTAGCAATCAATTCCTGAATTTCGGAAGCTAGCAAGCTTAATGTCAGGTAGATAAACACTAAGCCAATGATAATATCTATAATTACAGGCAAGTTCATGGTATTTCCCCGATCGCAAATAACTGCTGTCTAAGTTTACCTTCTCTTTGGGACGCTAAAAACTCTCTTAAGTTATGTCAGAAATCTTTCCATTCCCAGACCGCAAACCGAAAACTCGCTTCAATGACAGCTTGACAGACAAACTGTGGATGCTGGCTTTGCTGTTGGCTGCGGTGCTAATTTTTGGGCTGAATCTGGGCGGCGTGGCGTTGCGGGATTGGGATGAAGGGATTGCAGCCCAGGTAAGCCGGGAAATTTGGCGCGGCAATTTAAATTGGCTGTATCCAACGATCGGCTCCGTGCCTTATTTGAACAAGCCGCCGCTGGTACACTGGCTGATCGGGCTGTGTTTTGGCGCCGGCGGTGTCAGCGAATTGACGGCGAGGTTGGTACCGGCGATGCTGACAGCGGCTTCAGTGCCCCTGCTTTACGCCATTGGGCGGGAGTTGTATCCGCAGCGCTCGATCGCCATTTTTTCGGCTCTCGTTTACCTAACGCTGCTTCCGGTAGTGCGACACGGACGTTTGGCGATGTTAGACGGAGCAGTTTTGTGTTTTTTGCTCGTCTCGATGTGGTGTTTGGTGCGATCGCGCCGCGACTTGCGCTACGCCTTGGGGGCGGGGATCGGGTTCGGGCTCATTTGCCTAACTAAGGGCGTGATGTTGGGGCTGTTGCTGGGCGCGATCGGCTTTATTTTCCTGGTTTGGGATACCCCGCGACTCCTCACTTCTGGGTATCTTTGGGGCGGATTGGCGATCGGAACTTTCCCCGTAGCGGGTTGGTATTTTGCCCAATGGCTGCACTACGGCCAAGATTTCATCAACGCTAATTTACTTAACCAATCTTTCCGACGCATTTGGGAAACATTAGGAAATCACGAAGGCCCGCCCTGGTATTATCTTTTAGAAATTTTAGAATCAGCTTGGCCGTGGCAGTTATTTTATCTGCAAGGGCTGTATTTGAGTTGGGAAAATCGCAATTTTCCTGGGCCAAAATTAGTATTAGTTTGGACGGGAGTATATCTGCTCGCTATTTCTGTGATGAATACCAAATTGCCTTGGTATGTTTTACCAGTTTATCCAGCTTTTGCTCTAGCTGTTGGCAGCTATCTCGCTGAAGTTTGGGAGCAAATGTGGCTACCGGAAGAGCAGATCAAAGATGAAGCAGAAGAACATTTTAATGCTATATCTTTGTTACCTCATCCCGCGATTTTTGGAATAATAGCAGTAGTTGCTGTCGTCGGTTGTGTGTACTTCAGCGGCTTGCTAAGGCTGGGCGGACAAATTGTGTCTCCCCAGCGAGATTTGCAATTAATAATGATGTTTTTAGCTTTGACAATGACACTGGCTGGCGTATTACTGCACCGCAAAGATCGACAGTTTTTATTGGTTTTAATTTGGGGAACTTACGTCACGCTGTTAGTATTTGTGGCTTCTGATAACTGGGTTTGGGAACTAGCGGAGGATTATCCAGTTAAGCCGATCGCCGAAATTGTCCGCCAAGGAACCCCAGTCGGTCAGGAAATCTTCACCTCTCATAAATTACCTCGTCCGTCGCTGAATTTTTATAGTGAAAGACAAGTGATTGTCGCCGACGGGCTGACACTTAAAGAGAAATGGCAATCTCTCCCGCAACCTTATTTTCTGTTGGAAAAACCTGTGTTAAAACATTTAGCTTTGGAGAATGCTGAGGTTGTGAAAACAGCGGACGATTGGGTTTTAGTCACTAGAAAATAAGTGCAGCAATGAGAGTTAATATAGCCCAATATACTTCAATACGGTTCACTTAAGAAAGATCCACCCTAACCCCCTTAAAAAGGGGGGGACAAGAATGCCCTCAAAGTCCCCCGACTATCCGGGGGATTTAGGGGGATCTCCGGGGGTATAAATAGTGTTAAATGAACCGTATTGCAATATACTTGGGTGAGCGCTATATGTCATTGCGCTCTCGTATAGCGAACCAATCGCCTGGACTATGGCGCAATAAGCTTGGGTTAGCTAAGCGTGTCCGACCTCGCAATGACAGTGAGATTGCTTCGTTCCTGGCAATGACAGTGAGATTGCGATGCAAACGGACATGATCTAACAGCTAACAATCAACAGCTTGCTGTTCTATTTTTAACGCCGCTGCGACTCTTTGATATTCCGCCTCAACCTGTTGTAAAAGCCCGCAGGAGTGCCCAGATAAAGGCTGGTTCGCATTTGTCCCCATCCGGCCCATGATTTCGAGTTCCTCGCACAACTCAAACAAGCGAAAAGCACCGAGAGTTCCGCTAATCGATTTCAAGGAGTGAGCCGATCGCCTTAAAGCTAGCGGATCGGCATTGCTGAGGGCCACAGAGATGCCTCGCAGCAGTTGGGGAGCTGTTTCGAGGTAAATGTCGATCACCTCCTCCAAAGCTTCCACATCTCGCAGTCCTTCTATAATCTTGGGATTCAGGCAATCGCCAGTTTTTGGTAAAGCCCGATCGACATTTGATACATCACACCCGACAACTGCGGGAGAATTGGGCATTTTCACTTGTTGATTTTCCGCCACAGCCCCATTCGATCGCGATTTACACGCGCTCAAAGCTCGTACCAACTCCTCAATGGCGATCGGCTTACTCAAATAATCGTCCATCCCCGCAGCCATGCACTCTTCGCGATCGCCCTGCATCGCATTTGCCGTCATCGCCACAATCCAAGGGCTCGTCGATTTTAGATTTTGGATTTTGGATTTTGGATTGTTAGATTGTTCGTCAGTTTCAGAAACTTCTGATTCTCCCGTGGGATTTTCTGAGGTAAAATCCTCTAAAAATTGCTCGCGGATGCGGCGGGTAGCTTCCAAACCGTCCATTTCCGGCATTTGCACATCCATCAGCACCACATCGTAAGGTTGGCGGCGCAAAGCTTCCAGCACTTCGATACCGTTTCCTGCCACATCCGCGCGATACCCCATCCGCTGCAAAATTTGCAAAGCTACCTTCTGATTCACCAAATGATCGTCAGCCAGCAGAATCCGCAGAGGTAAGTTATCCGCCAGTAGGGGTATGCTTTGCAAGAAAGGCTTATTGGTGTGCTGTACTCTAATTTCAGTTGCCTGTTTGCCAAAAATATTGATTAAAACATTGTAAAGCTGAGATTGTTTGATCGGCTTGTTCAAAAAAGCAGCAAAATCTACCTCGATCGCAGGGGTGTTAATTTCTTGTCTGCCGATCGAAGTTAGCATCACTAACGGCAACTTTTGGCGATCGGGATACTGGCGAATTTGGGCAGCTAAATCCAACCCGTCCATTCCCGGCATTTGCATATCCAAAATTGCCAAGTCAAACTCTTCTTTGGCAGCGATCCAATCTAAAGCCAAACGAGCCGAAGCTGAAGCCCTAGGCACCATTCCCCAAGATTGAGCTTGCAGAGTCAAAATTTGGCGGTTGGTAGCATTGTCATCGACAATTAAGACTCGCTTACCAGCTAATTCTGGTTGAGAATTGCTCAAGTTAACTGGTAATGAACTATTGGAGCCAGAAACAATCGTACTGAAATAAAAGGTAGAGCCTACTGATTTGGGATTTTGGTCGATCGGCTGGTTGCTGAGTACAGATTTGCCAGAGCAATATTTTTCAGCAATTTCACAAGATTCTCCCCATTCCAAATCAAAAACTGCCGCTTGAAAATCTGCGGGAGGATTGCCCGCAATACAACCCATACTTTCCACCCACATCCTGCCGCCCATCATTTCGGCCAAACGCTTGCTAATTGCCAAACCTAATCCGGTGCCGCCGTAGTGCCGGCTCGTTGAAGAATCAACCTGGCTGAAAGATTTAAACAGTCGATCCATGCGATCGCCCGGAATGCCGATACCAGTATCTTTAACCGCAAATTGTATTTCGTATAGTTGGTTAATTTCTCGTGGTTCGCCATTAATTTCGGGCGGTTCTTGATCGTCGATCATGGACAATGCAAGCTTTTTGGCTGTCACCGAAAGCACCACTTCTCCTGCTTGGGTAAATTTCACAGCATTGCTGAGCAAGTTGATTAAAATTTGCCTCAAGCGGGCGCTGTCGCCGATCGCCGTTGGTGGTACGGAGCGATCGATCAAGTAACCCAATTCCAGTTTTTTTTCTGCCGCCTTGGTAGCTACCAAGTCGAGAGATTCCTCAATGCAAGTGCGGATGTCAAACGGATGTTCCTCCAAGTCCAATTTGCCCGACTCAATTTTCGAGAAATCTAGAATATCGTTGATCAGCGTCAGCAAAGCATCGCCGCTGCTGCGGATAGTTTCTACAAAATCACACTGTTCGCGAGTTAAGCTCGTATCTAGCAGTAAACCAGTCATGCCGATGACTCCATTCATCGGAGTGCGAATTTCGTGGCTCATGGTGGCTAAAAATTCACTTTTTGCTCTGGTAGCCGCCAGTGCTTCGTCGCGAGCTTTTGCCAAATCTACGCCTGTTTGCTGGTGTTCTAGTTCGCTTCCTACCCACTGAGCCATCAGTTTCACCAACTCTCTGTCTACAACTCGGAATGGTTCTGTTAGAGGAGTCTGAGCAAAGAAGCATAGAGTGCCGTAAACTTCACCTGCCACCGTGACGGGAATGCCCATATAAGCTTCGATATTGAAGGCAGGAACGCCCGTATTTAAGGACAAACCCGAAAACCTCACCGACTCAAAGTACATCGGTTCTGTTGACATTGCCGTAGCCACGCAGAAGGTTTTTTCCAAATCGTAGATTTCTGATTTGGCGATCGACTCATCGGGACATTCAACAGCCATTATTTGATAGTTGTCGCCTTGAATGCGGGACAAAATTCCCACGGACAGGTTTAGCTGTCGGCATCCCATTCCCAGCAGTTCTTGGAGGCGCAAATCAAACGTAGAAAGGATGCCCTGGGGGTCTGTACGGGGAGCCGAAATCACTTGGTACAAAGTTTTAATGGCAGCTTCGCTTTCTCGCAGTTCTTGCTCTGTTTGCTTCCGCAGGCTGATGTCGCGGGAAACGCCGATAATTTCTTGTACGGAGCCAGTTTGGGGATCGCGGATCGTGCGGCTGGTGGTTTCAAACCAAATGTATTTGCCGTCTTTGTGGCGGATGCGGTAGCTAAGGGTGTAAGTAACTGGGAGCGCCAGGACTTGCGAGTGAGCTTTGGCGATGCTTTCTAAATCGTCGGGGTGAAAATAATCGCTGGGGAGGTGGCCGATCAGTTCTGAAGGTTCGTATCCCAGCAAAGCTTGGCTGGCTGGCGAGACGTAAACAAATACGCCTTTGGGGTTGTGTCTGGTGATCATGTCGGTTGAGTTTTCTGCCATCAACCGATAGCGGTTTTCGCTCTCCTTATGTTCGACTTGAGAATTGCCCAATGCTTCTAGCATCTGGTTGATGGTGTCGGCCAAGCTGCTGAGTTCATCGCCTCCTGGCATTTGAACGCGCAAGTCGGGATCGCCGTTGGCTGCGATGTTGCTGACGCTAGTGCTCAAGTCCGCCAATCTCGCCAAGACTAATTTTTCTAGCAACAGCAGGGCGATCGCGCTAAATATTACACCTACTGCCAATATCGAGAAGGTAAAGAGTTCTAAAGTAGCCTGACCTTGGCGAGAGATTACTCGGTCTACTTCTACTCGCAGCAGCAGCGCTAGCTTGCCCCGGATGTCGCGAATCAGCGCGTATCCTGCGACTACGCTGTCGCTGAGCGGCTCAACTAAAATTTCTACTGATTTGAGGTTGGAAATTTTTAGTTTGAGATTTTCCAAATCCTGGCTTGAGCTAGCGAGTGCTTTAGCGCCTGGGCCTGAGTAGTTCGTGGCTCCCACTTTAAAATCTAAACTCGGCAATCTAAAATCCACTGACAGGTGAGTCAGTTTTGAAAGCAAACCGATTTCGGTGTTGTCGAGGTAGCGTGCCAGGATCAGCGTCCCCCGTGGCGGGCCGATCGCGTTGCTGTTGACGATCGGCTTTGAGGCAATTAGCAGTCTAGCTTCTGGCAGAGTCAGGACACCTGTTTTGGCGGTTGGGCGATCGGCAGAACCTGTCTGTGACTCTAGCAGCGCCTCGGTCAAGTGCTGTTTTAAGCTTGCCGGAATCGGGATTTCGGTTTGGGATTTCAGGTCGAAACCTTTGCTGAAGATGGTCTTGCCGTTGGAGTCCAGCAGCACCAATAAGTTTAGCCTCAAGTAAACAAATGTCAAATCGACAAAATTTGACTTGACAAAATCCTGGTTCCGTGTATTGACAAAAGAGTAAGTGTCATCCCACTCGGCGTAATCTTGAGCGCTGGTGTCTAAATTCGACAAATCGTCATCTAGCGCGTCCAAAGCCCGCGCCACATCCTGGCGGACGTACTGTGCCTCCAGGTTGTTAAAATCGTGCAGCAAAATGGTTGATGCAGTGGCATAGAGAACCACAATCAGGCTGATCAGGGCTGCACCGATGATTAATAGTGTTTTTTTACGGAGTTGCATGGCGTCGGCCTCCTCACGGTGCTACTAGGCAACTAGCCTGGGGAGGTTGGAGACGTAGGTTGTTTTGTTTAGCATTGGCGATCGCAGGGCCTGCGTATTTTGACTGTTGTGGGCGGATTTGGAAAAGCCCTTGGTCTGACGGGGTATCCGGTATGTCGCTCTCACATCAGTGTAATATTTTCACAGCTCTAGTCATCTATTATGCACAACCTGTAAACTCTCCTTCATCACCTAAATATCAATATTTTCTCAGATTCAACAAAATAGTGGAAAATAATTAAAATTTGATACTGTCGTATATTCGTGACAGGCGGGTGGTTTTACAGATGATGGGTAGAGTCCCAATTATTGCTGTTGCTGGGAGAGATTTTTTGCTTTTTTAAAAAGATAGAAAATAGAAAATGCTTAATTTTCTATTTTCTATCTGCGAGCCAATGTTTACTTCTAAGTTTTGAATTTGCAACTAGAGTGAAGCCAGCCGCGCTGCAAGAACCTCAATATAATGTTCGCTGTTGTGTTCTTCGAGCGCCAATTTATAACCGCATCTTGCTTGGGCTTGGGCTTCCTGGGGATTGTTTAATAGCTTTTGGATCGCCTCGCGCAAACCTTTAGCATCCCCTGAATTAACCACTGTAGCGATACCAGGATGTGCAAGATAATCAACCAACCCTTGAGTTTTCGTCACCACCACCGGCCTTTGACAGGCCATCGCCTCTAACATCGAAGTCAACCCAGCACAGAACTTATTCTCTGTAACGGTGACAGCAACTAGATCGGCATCGCGGTAGAGTTGCACCAAATCAGGCCAAGAATAGAATTTGTGTGACATATTTGCTGGCAAAGTTTCTGGGAAAGCCTTGGCCATTGCGATCGCATCCTTCGAGAAACCGCTAATCTTCACATCAACATCAAGATCAGCCGTCGCTTCCGCCAGGAGTCGATAGTCCCGCTTTTCCAGGCCCACACTAGCAATAATTGGGCGTTGCTGATTAGACGTTGAAACACCAGGGGTGAAAAAAGCTGTATCTGTCTGTTCTGGTAACATCAACAGACGACTTTCAGACACTCCCAAATTACGGAGGAAATCTAACTGAAGGCTGGCATTACTTACAAACAAGTCAATCTTGTCGGCCAATCGAAACAGTTTCATCACCAATCGGCCTCGTGGTCGATCTATATTATGGAAAAATACAGCAATTTTTGGTCGATTACGCTTAGCCCCGCAAAGTATTGCGATGGGAATACCCACATCTTCGCCAGTGCAGAAGATCGTATCATTGCTATCAAGTTGCTCAGACAGTTGGCGGGCTAGAGCCCAATTTTCCGGGCGACTAGACATTTTAGATCGTATTTTGTCGAACAATGACACCGGATGGCCTGACGGTTGATGGATAGTTGCCCCTAGTCGCTGGCTGATTCCCCACATCACATGGCGCGGAGAAAGGCCAACTTCAGCATCGTGGGCGATACTCTCTAGATTGATCGGGCGACCTAACGCTAAATGGTACATAAAATAAAATTTTAACCTGTCTAGACTATTATTCTATAAGGATAGTCCACACAGGTTAAAATTCTTAGCCTGAAACACTCTATTTTCCGTTTGTAGCTCGATTCTAGAATCGCCTTGAAACACTTATAGCCTTTGGATCTCTCATCTGAGGTACTATCCGGCATAGGGCTATGGGCATAGACCTCCGTGGGCATAATAGGGCTATGGGCCTACCTCACCACGCTTGAGAACCGCTATATTCTCTGGTTTCCCATTAACAACTGTCCGAAATATTGTTACCGGATCACGGCTAAAGCACCAGCACCTGCTGCTGCTACGGCCGAAGTAAGAGCGGTAAAAAACAGCCACCAAGAAGCAACTTCCGCTGCTTTCCGGGTTTCTTCTGCTTGTTTTTCAGCTTGAAGTTTGATGCTTTCAAGGCGAAGCTGGGCTTCTTGCTGCAAGCGTTCTGCTCTTTGCAACACTCTATTGCGGGTGACTTCAATTTGGTCGATCAAGCGGTTAGCATCGGCTTCGGAAATGTCCTCGCGGGAACTAATTAGGGCTACTAAAGTATCGCGGTTGAAATGACCTAGCCGATCGCGCAAAGCATCAAATCCGGCTTGCGGATCGTCAAATAATTGGCGCACGTCCCGCGTAATCCCTTCATAATTTAGTTCAGGGCGATCGAGCGAATTGAGGTAATCCCGAACTTTTCCGAGAATCCCGTCAATTACCGACTGAATGCCCTCCTGAATTTTCTGGATTTGCTGTGCGAATTGGTCGCGCACCGACAAAATTTGATCGACAATGCGAGCAGCTTCTGCTTCCGAAATATCCTGCCGCTGAGACAGCAGAGAAATCATAGTCTCTCGATCGATGTGCGACAGACGCTCGCCCAAGCTGTAAGCGCCGACTTTTGGGTCATGTAGCAACAGTTGCAAGTCGCGCTTGATGGCTTCGGGATTTAATTCATCCTTGCCCGTATTGCGCAAATAATCCTCTAAAATGCTCTGAAAATCCTGCACTTGGGTTTGCACCCGCTTCGCCAAACGGCGAGGCGCTTTCACGATCGACCCCAGAGTTTCCTGCACTTGGTCGATAATTTGATTGACCTGTTCCTCAGTCAAATCTTGTCTCTGAGAAAGCAGTTTTACCAAAGTATCGCGATCGACCTGAGACAGGCGGCCGCGCAGCGCTAAAGCCCCTTCTTTGGGATTTTCCATCAGTTTCGTCAAATCGCGCTGAATCCCTTCAGGATTGAGTTCTGATTTGCCAGTATTGCGGAGATAATCTGCCAGGGCGGTGGTCGTTTGGTCGTACTGATCCTTAGCTTTTTCTGCCAGTTGTTGCGGTGCTTGGAGCGCGCTGTGCCAAGTTTCCTCGGCGCTGTCGAGAAGCTCGTTTACTTGGTTTTCGTTAAGGTCTTTCCGCTGAGATAGCAATTTTACCAAAGTTTCGCGATCGAACCGAGAAGCTCTAGCTTTAAGCGCCCACATTCCCGCTTCTGGGTTGTCCAGCAGCGTTTTGAAATCGCGCTTGATGCCTTCGGGATTGAGTTCTGATTGGCCCGTAGACTGCAAGTATTCTTGTACTTTTTGCCACTGATTGTCTAGTCGGACTTGGGCGGCTTCTTGCAGGCCTTTAGCATCTGCTAAAGCGACATCTCGCGTCCTGTCCAACTCGTTGACAATCTGTTCTACTTCCTGGAAGCCGAAGTTTTCGCGGCCTCTCAGGATTTGCACAAAACTGTCGCGGGTGTAAGGAGAAAGCCGATCGCGCAACTGTTCGTAACTTGCATCGGAATCATCTAAGATTTTTTTGAAATCGCTCCCGATACCTGCTGCTGTCAGTTCCTCTTTCGGTGTCACCTTCAAATAAGTTTCCACCCGCCACTGCAAATCGCGAGCTTTTTCTTGCTCCTCGGCAAAGATCACAGTTTGCAAAACTCGCTGTCTAATTCCTTCTAATTCCTGGGAAATTTCTTTAATTTTGTCTTGGGTAAAAACGCCACGACTTGCCAAAATTTCTGCAAAATTCGACTGTTTGAGTTTTTCTAATTCGCGGCGTACAGTTCCCGGATCGGCCGTAGGATCGTAGAGCACGTCACGAAATTGGCGCTCGATCGCCTGCGGGTTCATTTGCCACGAATAAGTGTTGAGCAAGTAGTTTTCTACATCGGCACGAATTGGGCTGTAAGTTTCTGGTTCGCCTTTGACTTGAGCGGTAACTTTATCAGCTTGCTGGCTAACTTTATTTTTAGCTGTTTTGAGCTGACCGACTACTTTTTCAACATCGAAGTCGGAAATATCCGTGCGGCCCAAAACTATTCCCATTAAAGCATTGACTGCCATTGTCGTTGCTTGGGACTTCATGGTCGAGCTTTGTCCTGAATTTTGACCGCCCAGATTGCCGAGAACTTTTTCTACCCTACTTGTCAGCGTCTCTGAGAGCAAATCTCCTGATTTGGCTGATTTGAGATAGTCGATCAATTGGGCGATGCCATCTGATTTCTGGCCTTGTGTTCCTACTTGTTTCCAAGCATCTTGGAGTTGGTCTACAATCCGGTTGACATCGCGTTTTGATAAGTCCGATCGCGAACTTACTAAATCTACGAGAGTTTGGCGATCGAGATTCGGCAAATTTTCGCCCGCAATGGTTTTGAGTTGCGGATCGTTGAGTAATTTTTCAAACTCGCCGCGCATCGCTTTGATGTCTAATTCCGGCGGTTTGAGGCTTTGAATGTAATCTTCGACGTTTTCCCGCAAGCTTGTGGGGTCGATCGCGCTACCGAGTTCGTGTCCCACTGCGGCGGCTGCTGCTTTGGCTGTGGCCACTACTTGGTTGCTAGCTGCTTGCGCGCCGAGGGCTGCGGCTGCGGTGCCGAAAATCGCTTGAACGCCGGATGTCGCGGTGTTGACGACGGAACCGATCAGGGAACCCACGGTGGTGGAGCTCACCCAGACGAGAAGCGAGAAATAGGCAGCCCAGACAACTAAACCGACGATCGCACCTAAACCGGGACTGCTAATCAAGCTCAGCTTAACTGCTAGCAAGCAAGCGAAGAATAGGGCGACGGTGACGGTGATTAGCGTCCAAGTGCCGACTTTGCTGCCGATGTGGCGGACTGGGGAGCTGCTGCTATCCGAGCGGTGTTCGTCATCGTGGGATTGTCCGATATAGGAAAGACCCGCAGCTACTGATAAATTTGTTAACAACAGTTGGAAAGCGCAGGCTAGAACGACTCCAGCGATTAGGGCGATAAAAAATTGCGGCCCGGAATAGAGGAGTGCTGTTTGTTCTACTGTGCTTGTAGTTGTAGTCTGTTCTACAGGGACTTGAGCCAGCAAGAACCCGATGTTATACATTTCTGGATTTATTGGCAAATTTTGATACATAGTATATGCCTCGTTAAAGGGTGGGTGCGCGCGATCGTTGGCGCGAGTTGACTAATTTATAGTTTGAGATTCGTGCCCCCAATGGCAAGCATCGCCTTATTGACGAGCTAAAGCATCCCCCTACAGTTGGAATTGTACAAATATGTCTGCGGACTACTATCACTTTAGGCAGATTTATGGTATGTCAGTTTTGTTTAATTGGTGAACTAGACTTGTTTTTAACGCAATACAGTTCACTTAAGATTGTCCGAAGAGAGGAACGAAGCAATCGCAGTATTGATACCCCGGAGATCCCCCTAAATCCCCCTTAAGAAGGGGGACTTTGAGAAGAGTCTTGTCCCCCCCTTCTTAAGGGGGGTTAGGGGGGATCTGGCCTTAATCGCCACACATAAGACCGGCACTACGTTTGACATTTTTGTTAACACTAATTGCCATTGCCGTGTCCGGCCCCGGAGGAAACGGCATTGCCGTCTCCCTACCTTTCAGGTATTATTTGAGATTCAAACAACTCGGAAATCGCTAACACCAATTAGGCTGGCATTGACTCCAGTTAAAGAAGCAACTAATTCTCCACTTCCCTTCAACTTAATCAGCGCACTGTTATTGTCCTGAGTTATTTCTAACTGATTAAAACTCAAGCCTCCAGACAATCCGAGTAAATCTTTACCCTTGACAAAATCAGCAATCAAGTCAAATCCCTGATTAGGATTTAACACAAAAGTGTCATTTCCCAAACCGCCAACTAAACTATTATTACCCGAACCTCCAAACAAAATATCGTCACCTTCGCAACCGAGAAGCGTATCGTTACCTAAGTCTCCATAAATCGAATCGTTGCCCTTACCGCCATCGATTAAATCGTTACCTTGGCCGCCATAAATGACGTTATCTAGCTCACCGCCGCACAAAGTATCATCTCCCAGTTGTCCGAAGAGAGTATCATTACCTTGACTGCCGAGAATTACATCATCTCCTTTGCCACCGTAAATTAAATCATCTCCTTTACCGCCGTCGATAAAATCATTGCCTTCATTGCCAAAGATTAAATCATCATCTTCTTTGCCGTTAATTGAATCATTTCCCTGATTCCCAAATATCACATCTTCACCAAAACCACCAATAATGATGTCGCTACCTTTGCCGCCAAACAGGATATCGTCTCCTTTATTGCCATCAATGAAGTCATTGCCTTCATTGCCATTGAAGATATCCTTTAACTCACCGCCAAACAAGTTATCGTTGCCTTCTTTAGCATCAAAGAAATTAGGACTGTTGCTGCCAAAATAAGCTTCGTTTGCGGGAGTCCCAATTAGCAAACCACCACCATTGATAATCTTATCAATTTGTTGGTTGGGTTGGTTAAGGTTGGGATACTCAATTTTGTCGCAAATGCAGTCTGTATCCTCTTGGTTGAGAGGCGTTGGAGTCGGTACGGGTGCAGGCGTTGGAGTTGGTACTGGTGCAGGCGTAGGTGTCGGTGTTGGTGTTGGTGCGGGTGCAGGCGTTGGTACTGGTAAAGGTATAGGTTTTGGTACCGGTGCAGGCGTAGGCGTTGGTACTGGTGCTGGTGTTGGAGTTGGTACGGGTGCAGGCGTTGGTGTTGGCGTGGGAGTTGCTGTGACGGATGCCGAAATCGGGAAATCAAAGGGATTTTCGTCACTGTCATCATTGACAAATTGCAACGTACCTGTTTTATTTCCGGCTGTGGCTGTATCGACTTGAACTTGGAAAGTTGTACTCCCATTGGCGGCGACTGTTGCTGGTAAGTTTCCAACTAAGCTAAATCCGGTGGGTAAAGTTAGGTTACTCAGGTTTAAGACGGCTGTACCGAGATTTTTGACTGTGAAGGTTTTGTTGAGACTTGCACCGATTAATCCACTGCCAAAATTAATCGCACTTGTTGTACCATCAACTATATCCGTTGTGCCGTCTAATACTTGGATTTCGGGAGTTGCTGTAGCTGTGACTGATGCCGAAATCGGGAAATTAAAGGGATTTTCATCGCTGTCATTATTGACAAATTCCAGCGTACCTGTTTTATTTCCTGCTGCTGAGGTATCTACTTGAACTTGGAAAGTCGCACTACCGCCCGCTGCAACATTTGCAGGTAAGTTTCCAACTAAGCTAAATCCGGTGGTTAGCGTAGGGTTGCTGAGATTTAAAGCGGCTGTACCGAGATTTTTTACGGTAAAGGTTTTGTTGAGAGTACCGCCGATTAATCCACTACCAAAGTCGATCGCACTTATCGTACCATCAACAATATCCGTTGTGTTGTCTAAAACTTGGATTTCTGGTGCAGGCGCGACTGTAACTGATGCTGAAATCGGGAAATCAAAGGGATTTTCATCGCTGTCATCATTGACAAATTCCAGCTTGCCGGATTTATTCCCTGCTGTCGCTGTATCTACTTGAACTTGGAAAGTTGTACTCGCACCGGCTGCGACTGTTGGGGGTAAGTTTCCAACGGGGCTAAATCCGGTGGGTAAAGTCAGGTTGCTGAGGTTTAAGGCTGCTGTACCGAGATTTTTTACGGTAAAGGTTTTGTTGAGAGTACCGCCGATTAATCCACTACCAAAGTCGATCGCACTTGCAGTACCATCAGCTATATCCGTTGTGCCGTCTAATACTTGAATTTCTGGTGCAGCAGTTGCTGTGACGGTGGCTGAAATCGAGAAATCAAAGGGATTTTCATCGCTGTCATCATTGACAAATTGCAACGTACCTGTTTTATTTCCTACTGCTGTCGTATCTACTTGAACTTGGAAAGTCGTACTACCGCCCGCTGCGACACTTGCGGGTAAGTTTCCAATGGGGCTAAATCCTGTGGGTAAAGTCAGGTTGCTGAGGTTTAAGGCTGCTGTACCGAGATTTTTGACTGTAAAGGTTTTGTTGAGAGTTGCGCCGATTAATCCACTGCCAAAGTCGATCGCACTTGTTGTACCATCAGCAATATCCGTTGTGCCGTCTAATACTTGAATTTCTGGTGCTGCGTCATCGTTATTAATGGTTGTGGTTGCAGTTGCTGTAGTTATTGTTGAACTTTCCGGTGCTGGGGTTAAAGTGGGATTGGAGAGAGTGGCAATAATTGTTTCATCAGGTTCAACAAGAGCATCTCCCAAGACATCTAATGTAATGGTTTTACTGGTTTCAGTCGCCGCAAAATTGATGGTTCCCGTTGCAGTAGTAGCACCTGATGTGCCACCAATATTGTTGTAGTCGGAACTGTCCGCAGTGCCACTAAGGGCATAGTTAACTGTACTTGCTACCCCAATTCCGCCGCTACGAGTGACGGTAAATGTGACTGGTTGACTACTACTATTTCCTTCGGTTAAGGTGGCGGCTGATGTGGCAATTGCATAACTAATTGGATCGTTAGCGGCAATAGTAACAGTAGTAGAAGGGGTAATTGTGCCCGCTGTACCGCCTGTAATTGTTCCAAAATCAAGGGTTATGGTTTCGGCGTTTTCTGGGATGTCGTCGGGGTTGATGGTGGCGACGATATCCTGGGTGAGGGTAGTGGTATTGGCGAGGAAGGTAATAGATGTGGTGGAGAGGGTGTAATCTGCACCCGTCGCACTACTGCTGGCGTTGACAACAATAGGTACGGTGACATTAGCTAGGGGGACTGCTGAAAGGGTGACGGGTATCGTTACTGTGGTAGCTGTGGTGTCTTCTGTGGTGTTGTAGGTAGCCGCGCCGAAGTTAACGCTGGGTTGGTCGTCGTTACTAATAGTGGTGGTAGCATTTGTGGGAGCGGTGATGGTAGCAGCGTAACCTGTTGCAGCCGTGGGGTTGACAAGGGTGACGATGATGGTTTCGTCATTTTCTATTGTTGTGTCGCCTAGAACGCCTAATGTGATGGTTTTGCTGGTTTCGTTGGCGGCAAAGTTGATGGTGCCTGTTGTACCTGTTGCGCCGGAAGTGCCACCGATGTTGTTGTAGTCGGTGCTGTCAGCGGTGCCGCCGGTAATGGCATAGTCAACAGCGCTGGCGACTGTGGTTGCACCTGTGCGGTTGATGGTGTAGGTTCTGGTTTGGGTGCCGGTGTTGCCTTCTGCGAAGGCGGGAGTATCTACTGTAATGGCGTAGGCGATGTCGTTGTCGTCAACGGTGATGGCGGCTGTGTCGGTGGCGGTGCTGTAAGCCGTGAAGCCACCGTTAATGCTGGTGTCAGCGGTGCTGCCGTTAGTACCAGTTATTTGATCCCAAGCGCGGAAGGTGATACCGTTGGCGACTATGCCGGAGTAGTTGGGGCTTGGTTGGAAGTAGATGCGGGTGTTGCCATCGGCGGCGAGTAGGCGAGCACTGGTATCGGATACTGTACCCAAGGGGTTCCAAGTTGTGCCGCCGTTGATGGTGTATAACCAACTGCCGTTGGTGGTGTCGGCGGCGGTGATGGCTAGGCCTGCTACTGCACCAATGTCGGGGTCGGTGACATTATTTTGCCCGGTACCCATCGCAGCAATGGCAGAGATGAGAGTGCCGACTGCGCCTGTGGGTGCTAGGGAGTCTTCCAAGACGGGATTAAGAATGACGACGGTATCGGCAAGGACGGGGGCGGTGTTGATGTTGCCGTAAACATCGTTATTGTCTTGGCTGAGGCCTAAACCGTTGGCAGGGGTGTTAGCACCGGGGGTGCTTGCTTGGTTGGCGGCGGTGTTGCCGGTGAAGATGGCTCCCGATGAGGTGACGATAGGTAGCGCAGTTGGCATTCCTTGGTTGTTTCCATTGGTTTGGGTGAGGGATGTCATGGCGAAAATTGCCCCACCTTTAGCTTGACCGGTGGCCTGACTGGTGCCACCAGTAGCGTTGTTAGTGCTGAAGGTAGCGTTGTTGAGGGTTAAAGAGCCTTGGCGGATGAAGAGGGCACCGCCTAAACCAGCACCACCGCCACCATAGGTGTTACCGCCGCCGCCAAAGTTACCGCTAATACCAAAGTTACCGCCACCGCCGCCATAGCCACCGTTAGCTAGCGCACCCGCACTGCCGTCGCCACCGCCACCGCCAAATCCCCCCGGAATGTTGCCAGCACCGCCGCCGCCACCAAATCCGCCCGTGCTGCCAGAGTTGCCGCCGCCGCCGAAAGCGCCAACACCGCCCCCATAGTTGCCGTTGCCGCCGTATCCGCCAGAAACTCCAGAAGCAGAAGCAAAAAGACCGCCACCACCACCAATTACACCGTTACCGCCCATACCGCCGCCACCGGAGTCGCTGCCGTAGTAGCCGCCGGTCAAGCTGCCGCCGAGTGCCCTATTGTTACTAAAGGTGACATTATTCAACCCCACAGTGCCGTTGTAGATGAATAAAGCGCCACCCATACCAGCACCCATACCGCCGAACTTACTATCTCCCCCTTTTGCGAGTCCATTGGTGATAGTCAAATTAGAAAAATTGACAGTTCCCTGCTTGACAAATAAGGGACGAAAAGCATTCCCGCCACTAATATTATTGTTATTGCCAATAAAATCAATATTGCTGTTAATTAGGGTCAGCATTACCCCCGTAACTGTGACGTTTGTATTAAGAGTAATCGTGTCATTACCTGCTGCGACATTCGCCTGCCGAATTGCCCAACTCAGGGTATTTGCTGTCCCCCCCGTGCCGTCATCGGTTGCCACAGTTACAGGAAAATCCGCTAACACATAATCATAATCTTTCATCGCCTCCCGATTAAACGGCACGGCGGCTTCTATCTTACCCGTTGCTATTTCTAAATCCCAGTCGCCACCCTTGGCTGCATTTCCTGTTAAATTGTTAGAAGCTGCTACATCGGATTGAGTTATTTCGCTCAACTGCTTGACAAAATTCTTGCCTGTTTCTCCCTCTGCTACGTCGCATCCATAAAGTAGGATATCGCCATTTTCTGTGATGGCATTTCCCCACTGTTTAATCTGAGTTTGGAACTCGGCTAAGTCGTTCTCATTCAGTACATCTGAACCGAGTTTTACACTGCCTTCGCTACCGTGAGAAAGGATATGAACTGCTGTAAAATCCTTTTGATTTGCCAAGGCGTTAGTAATCTGTTCGATGCCGCTCAAATTGTCATTTAAAATGACAATTTGAGCGGCATCGGCATCTTTGATCAGGCTTTGATAATTTTGTACGGAAGAGTCAACGAAAATAATTTGCTTAGTCATGGTAGATGTCCTGATAATTTTTGCTTGGTCTTGTACGGGCAAACCCCCTGTGGTTGCCCGCCTTGCTGGGGGTAGGTCTGCACCATTCACTACCCCTACAAATTTGTACAATGATTTAGACGCACTGTCTAGGTTTCAGGATTTATTTAGCTTTGGCGACAATGGCACTAGCGCGGCTATTTGTGGCCTCTGTCCAAAAAGATAAACTATCAAATCGCTCAAATAAGTCTGGTGGTAAAATCGATTGTCTCTGTTTGAATTCAACTTGAGAACGCACTTCATGTAATCCTTTTGTTTTCAGTCTATTATCAAATTCCGGCTCGCTATATTGAACATTATTAAAATCATGCTCAAACGGTGCTTCACCTAAAAATTGATAAATTAGCGATATAGTTTTATCTGGCCCTTTGGTCAATAAATCGTAATCAACCAATAGGAGAGATCCACTTTGTTCGCTATAGAATGCTTCTTTCAAAGCGTTATACGCATACCCTACTAAACGCGAACCTTGGCTTAATGCCTCAGTCCGACTATAAACTGTTGCTCGTTCCGCTGGATTGTTAAATAACCGGGAAACATCAAAGGCGTTACGCCGAATCAGTAACTCGATGCTGTCCATAATCCAAGCGATGTTCCTGACACAGCAGATGACTTTCGCTTCGGGAAATAGTTCCCCAATTAAAGGTAATTTACCACACCACAGGCGATTAGTGTCGAAGATTACTTCTTTGTCAGCTTGCGGGTGATAGTAAGCTGAAAAGATGCTGAGAATTAGCTCCCGTTTTTGTTCGTCGGAAATGAACACGGAAAACTCGTTATCTTCGCTCATGGCTTCGAGCATTTGTTCTGTTAAACCACCGACAGGGCTAGTCATGGCTGCGTGAAACCTGGGGTTTTGCCGCAGGATGGCAGATAGTAGGGTGGAACCGGAGCGAGGAAGTCCTGAAATGAAATGGATTTTCTGGAGCATCGAGTTGGAAGATGTTTAAGGTTTCCAAGTAGTCGGAATTTGCCTCTAAACCTATGGTTTGGCTGTAGCTATTTGACTTGAATGCCGCAGGTGGCATTTAAGTAATTTCTGAATACAAGACAGTTCATCCAGCATCTGAGACGGTATCTGCTTGAAGATGAATGTATTGCATAACTTGACGGAATTAGTATTTAATTTTTGGTCAAATATATTCTGGGGTAAATAGCCATCAGAGGATGATGATGATAAATATACTATGGCGACTGAAAAAAAAGTGCGATCGCTGTCAATAAATAATCATGACTTCGGTCGTTGCTTTTTGTGGCGAGATGTGGTATATCGGTATTCTGCAACTAAGGCTGGGTTGGGTGGAAGTGCGATCGCCCATAAGTGCGATCGCGCCCATGATAATTTGAAATCCCTCCAATTCTCAATTACCAGCCAAACAATCTAATTGTTCCTGCATTTGAGTTGTAACTAAATCGAAACAAGCATCAACATAATCGCGATCGCCCGCCGCCTCCTTACCGTACCTCTCAAATACAATCGGTTCGCACACGCGAGTCCGAATTTGCACTGGCAAAGGCAGATGTGGCAAAGGCCCAATCCCCAATCCCCAAGGCAATCCCAAATACACCGGAAACACCACCGGATCAATGCCAAATAACCACGGCATCCCCAATTCATGCAATTGCTTAATTTCTTCGTAAAAATCCGCCAAAACTATTAAAGTGTCGTGAGCACCGTGGGATATAATTGGTACAATTGGCACTTCTTCTCGCAATGCTAATTTAATAAATCCCTTGCGTCCAGCAAAGTAGATTTTATTGCGTAAGTGATGGGGGCGGAAAGTATCTTCTGCGCCGCCCGGATAGACGAGAACCGGGACATTTTTTCGTAAAGCTGCGATCGCCATTTTCGGATGCGCCTTGATCGCGCCACACCGAACCGCCATACCAGCAATATCAGGAGAAACTTGCCAAACCGTCGGGTGCATCAATCCGTAAGCCAAGCGCTCCGTACCGTACCGATGGAACCATTCGTATAGGAACATAAACATATCAGGAGCGACAAGTCCCCCGTTGTGGGAGCCGACAACGAGCATTTTTCCGCTCGCTGGGACGTGGTGCCAGCCGTCGCTTTGGACGCGAAAATAGTAGCGGTACAGCCATTCCCAGATTGGCAGCATTAGTTGGATGAATTCGGGATTGCGATCGTCTAAGGATAAACCGTCCAAGCGAGAGGTTTGACTGTGGTTGCTGGGAGTGGATGCAGGATGTTTCATTGATTGGTGCTTAAGTGCGATCGGCAGAAAAAAGTTATCTTAAGTAATCACTAATCACAATTCAAGAGAAAAGTCAACACAGTTTCATCAATTCCCTTGAGTTTAAGCGGCTTATATTTAACAATTCGATCCTCCTCAACATAATCTGCAACCGCCGCCGAAATTAGCACAGTATTTGGTTCCGCCACCTCTTGCAAACGGGCAGCAATATTCACACTTGGCCCGATCGCAGTATAGTCCGATCGCTCCGGCCCACCAAACATCCCCACCACCGCAGTACCCTGATGAATTCCGCAGCGAAACCGCACCGGAGGCACCCCATTATCCCCAACAATTCCCTGCTCCATCCAGCGCTCGTTAAGCTCCTTGAGAGCTCGCAGCATTTGCCTTGCAGCAGCTATAGCGCGGCGTACTTGCTCATTCGGCGTTAGTTCCTCCGGCGCGCCAAAGAAAGCCATTACCGCATCTCCCACAAACTTGTCCACCGTACCACCGCTGTCAAAAATAGCCTTAGTCATTGCCGCCAAATATTCATTCAAAAGCTCAGCTACCCGGCGCGAGCGCAGCGTATTTGCCATTTCAGTAAAACCGACAATATCGCTAAACAAAATAGTAATCAATCGCGGTTCCGGGCGCAAATCCAGGGCCAAATCTCCAGCCGCTGCGGCCTTCACCATCGACGGCGGCAAAAATCGGCGCAGCACCGACTCAGTTAAATAACTGTTCAACTGCTGCACTCGGCGCTCGTTTTGTTTGAGAGCGATCAAATTCCGCACTTCTGCCAACAATTCGCGATCGTTAAAAGGCTTAGACAAATAAGCATCAGCACCCCGTTCTACTCCTTCAATCCGAGTATCTTCGTCAGCTTTCGCCGTCAGCAAAATTACCGGAGTTCCCTTCAATTCTTCATCTTGTCGAATCATCCGAATCAAATCCAAACCCGAAATTAAAGGCATCATTAAATCCGTGACAATTAAATCCGGTCTGCGGTTTTTGGCCACGGCAAATCCTTCTTGTCCGTTGCGAGCGAGCAAAACTGCAAAGCCGGAATTTTGGAGAATTTCCGACACATAAAAGCGCAAATCTGGATTATCGTCAACAACCAAAACCGTGCCGGCTGCTGTTTCTGAACTTACCGGTTGGATCGCCTCAAAACTCTCATTGGCAAATTCAGCATCAGACAAATCACCTTCCACATCTGCCAGTTCCACCGCAGCTTTTGATGAGTGAAACTCCGCAGGTATTTCTAGTACCCGTTCCGGGGGCAAGTGAGTCGAACCGAAGTGCAGCCAGACGGTAAAAGTAGTACCTTCGCCGTAAACTGACTCCACGGAAATTTGACCGCCGTGGAGTTCGACTAATTCTTTGACAAGGGCCAAACCCAAACCGCTGCCTTCGTAGGAACGGTTGGCAGAACCTTCGGCTTGGCGAAAACGCTCGAACAAATAGGGAATTTGTTCGGTGCGAATGCCGATGCCGGTGTCTTTTACTTGCAGCAAGCAATGAGCGCCTGCGGGTTCAACTGTCAGGGTGATTGTTCCGCCTTCTGGGGTGAATTTGACAGCATTTGATAGCAAGTTGTAAATAACTTTGTCAAATCTTTCAATATCCAAATAAAGTAAAGGACATTCTTGCAGTTGGGTAATTAATTGCAGTCCTTTTTTATCGCAGTAGGCGCGGAACGACTCTGCGGTAGAGTAACAGAAACTGACTAAATCGCAGGGGCGAAAACTTGGCTGCATCCGTCCAGCATCGAGTCGCTGCAAGTCCAGCAATTGATTTACCAAGCGCAGGAGACGGCGCGAATTACGCAAAGCTATTACCGCTTGTTCGTAGGGTAAGTCTTCTTGGCGGCTGCAAGCTGATTCTAGGGGGCCGATGGTTAGTGTTAGAGGTGTGCGGAATTCGTGGGAGATATTTTGGAAAAATTCGGTTTTGAGCCGATCGGCTTCTAGGAGCCGTTCTGCCTGCTGTCTGGTAGTCTGGTAGAGGCGCGACTGCTGCACAGCCAGAGCAGCTTGAGTTGCGACTATTTGAGCCAGGTCAATGTCTGAGAGTTTCCAGTGGCGGATGGTGTGATTTTGGCGCAGGGAAATGCTGCCGATGATTTGGCCTTCGGAGATTAAGGGAACGACTAACAGGGCGCGGGCTGGCGATCGCACTTGCAGTTCTGTAACATTCATATCGGGGTGTTCGTCGAGGTCTTCGATCGCCACCGGCTCTTTTGATACCATAACTTGCAGCAGCACCGGATTGCCCCGAATCGGCACCAAAGATTGCGGCAAGGAAGGATGGGCAAAAACCCAGCCACCAGCGTTCGCAGCAGCACTCTCAGCAGCAGTTTCAGGGCCAGGAGGGTTCGCAACTACCTCTGGATTGTCAATAAAACCCGGTTCTACAGCCACGATATCCCTATGTGTGTCGTAGAGCCCGACGCACTGGACGTATTCATCATCTTCTGTCCACAGAGATAGGGCGCAGCCGTCAACTTGCAAAGCTTGGCCTAGTTGTTGAGTAATGGCTGCAAAAATATTTTGGGGGTCGAGGCTCGATCGAATTGCCGTAGTAATAGTATTGACTAAAGCCTCGCGCTTGGCCAGCGCCCGCACCTTTTCGTAAGCCCTCGCTTGAGAAAGCGCCAAAGCAGCTTGGTCGGCCACCGTAATTACCAACTGTACCTCATGGTCTTGCCACTGGCGCGGTCGATCGAATTGGTGCAGCGCCAAGACTGCCATCAGTTCCATTTTATAAAACAGGGGTACCATCAAGCTCGATCGAATATTCGCAGCTTGATAAGCCTGCTGTCGCTGCTGATTGTCCCAATTTAAAACTCTCTCATCAGTTTGGGCATCTTGAATCACCTCCACATCCAGAGTTTTCCAAACCAAATCCGCCAGCAAATCCGGCGCAAGTCCAGAATCATCTAGGGGTATGGCTTCCGGCGCATGGTAAACGAACTGTTCGTCAGCCGCCCGCCCGTCTTGGAAAGGTCGCAGCAGACAGCAACTCACCTCAAACATCTGCCCTACGCTTTCCACAATTCTTTGCAGCATTTGCTGGTAATTGAGAGCCGATCGAATAGTATTGGTAACGGCATAAAGCAGCGATTCTTGCGAGAGAGCCCTACGCAATTCATTCGTGCGCGCTTTCAGGACATTGTGAGTATCAACAGCTTGACTGACAAGAACCCTGAGTTCTTCAGCATCCCAAGGCTTGGTAACGTATTTGAATACTTTGCCAGCATTAATCGCTTCAACTAAATCTTCAACATCCGTATAGCCAGTTAAAATAATTCGGATCACATCGGGGTATTGAGCCGCCGTCAGGCTGAGAAACTCCGTACCGCTCATTTTTGGCATTCGCTGGTCGGAAATAATCACAGCAACTTCTCCCGCTTTTGCCAAAATTTCAAGGGCGGCGGGGCCAGATTCGGCTCTGAGCACTTTGTAGTCTCGATGGAAGGTGCGGTAAAGCAAGTCGAGGTTATCCGGTTCGTCATCGACGATCAGAATTTTTAGCTTAGGATTTGATTGGGAATTCATGCACCGTTCTCCTGTGCCCCGGGGCAGTTCGATTTAATAAGTCTGATGAAAGGAAGAATTCGCGGGTTTCAATTGCTGAAGTCACAATAATTAGTGAATCTGAAGTTGTTGTGACTGTGCCGAAGCAAGCATCAACCTTGATGTTCGATGTCTGGGTTTTCAATTTGGAATTCTTCTGATTCATAGTTGTCTCTCGTGCACCCCAATTTTATTATTTAATGATATTCAGATAAACTCGTCTTGCGGGAAGTGTCCTTGACCTCTCACCTCTATCCTGATCGTGGAAACACGAATCTGGCACTTTTAACTGCCGTCTGGACATCTCATAATACATAGAAATAACCGTCCTGATTGTGAGTTGATTTACCAATTTTATGTGCTATTTTCGCTCCTTTGCCTGTTGTATTTGGTGTGTGAAAACTGTCTGTAGCACGATACAAGAGAGAAACAACATCTTCCCCTGTGTTTTTTCTGCCTAGATGACAGCAACTTTAACATTTCCCCTGATGATATGGCTTTCCTCTCCCGCGCCTGTGCCCCAGACTGATATTCGGGGGTGGCCCACAGACAACACAGGCGGGGAAGTGCGAGTGACGCAATTGCTGTACCATTTTAGTAAGACTGGCACTTTTTGGGCCTCGTGCAGACCTTCGAGAAGCCAATTACTGCGGCGAAACACCGCACTCTTGAGCATCCATCTGTTAATCTTAGCTAGGGATGTACTCTGTGGAAACCGATCGATCAACTCGATCGAAGTTTTGAAGGTCTCGATCGCGCGCAGCACAGTATCGCAGCACAAGACCTAGCCCCCCGGCGCAACAGGTAAGGCCAGTTCGCGAGGGGACGGGATTGCCTAGCACTGCTGAAAGCTGGGTTGTCTGGCTCTGGGGCTGGTGGCCAACATCCCACCTGCGATCATGCCCGGTATTAGTCTGGCAGATAGTTGAGTTGGTCAATTACCACTGGACGGATAAATTATATTCGATCGGGTATTTCCGCAAGCAGAGAGCGGTAGGCTTCCGGGAATCAGACGTTAAAACCTTTTTGATTGTTTTTAATAAGTTTCCCGCTACCCACAAATCTAGTATTAGGGGATAGGTTTTGATTGGCAATAAATTTAGTTTAAAATGCTGAATATTTCCAATTTACATCAGATAATAGTTAAAGTCAAGCACAAAAAAATGTGATTTAATCGAGTTCATAAACTATGCCTATAAGTTATACCATTTTAAATTTGAGATTTGAGATTTGAGATTTGAAATGACTGATGAATATCATGGTTGGGAGTTCGTCTAAAGTTACATTCTTTTTTGGAAAGTGATATTACTTAACAGTTGACAGTTGACAGTTGACAGATGAGTGCGAAGTTTTTAGGCAGGGGCTTAAATCCCCTGCCTAAAAACAATCCACCTAAAGGTGGGGGCTTAAATCCCCTGTGATGCAGGTTATCACCAGAAGTGAAATTTCTCAGATGGGCAGATCGGAACCCGCGTATAAAAATTAATATAGTGACCTGGAATTGTGAATCCTTCCTTTTTTTCCTCACCTTCTCACCAACAACAAACTCCCGGACTTTCTGGGTTTTCGATCCGGGTGGCTGCGTCGAACGACTTGACACAGCTAGCCGATATTTTGGCAATGAGTTTTCACTCCCGCGAGGGGTTTGTAGAATGGGTGTATCCGGTGTTGCGTTTGGGCATTTACGAAGATTTAAAAAATCGACTGCGTTCTAAGGCAGAACACTACATTTGTCTCGTTGCTGAGCTAGTCTCGCGGGAGTCAGGAATGCAGAATTATCGATCGCACCAAACTCAGTCTATAGCAGGAACAATAGAAATGGCTCTGCGTTCTCGATTCCCTTGGCAAATCCCGAATTCAGACTATCCTTACTTGTCAAATTTAGCAGTTCACCCAGAGTATCGGCGGCAGGGAGTTGCTCAACAATTGCTCAACAACTGCGAGGATACAGCCAGAGAATGGGGATTTTCGGAGATTTACCTCCACGTTTTGGAAAATAATCACGCGGCGCGACAATTGTACTATCAAGCCGGCTATCGCTTGCAACAGGTGGATTGGCATTGGACTTATTGGCTGTTCGGCCAGCCGCGCCGGCTGTTTTTACGCAAGCAGATTTCGCTCTCATCAACTCAGTATGTAAATTAAGCGTGAGCAATTATACCATTGTAGATTGGAAATTTGAGAATTGGGAATGACTGATGGCGATCGTGGTTGGCAACTTGCATATAGTTGCATTTTTTGGGGAAACTGGTATTATTTTGAATATCACCAATTTTACAGACTAAATTGATTCAAGGATATTCAGAAACTCGACCTTCGCCTGTTTCCTATTCTAATTCTTCCTCTTTCAATTATTACAGCTAAAGTGTTTGCTTTTTGAGCCACAATCGTGAAGCGTTGGACGTGCGTGGCTGAAATATCTGCCGAATTTCGCTGGAGCTAATTGTGATGGTGGCTGACATTAGCCTGACCTCTTCATCATTCGGCGATTATTGACTCATTGTCAGTTCCTGACGCACAGATGCGGTAATCACACCTACCAAGAACAATCGGTCGCTAACTGACAATTTTAGCGATAATTTAACTAATGTTTGAAAAGATACGTCTTTTGAATTTTCGGAAGATGTATCATTCGCACGTAGCGCAAGACTCTCATCATAACTTAATTTTTTGACTGAACTATTCTGCTCTCAAGTATTTGTTGTGTCTCTGTGTAGAAGCTCTAAAAACTTAATATCGTTGCCTAGACCGGCCGCCTCATCCTCCTCTGTATCTTCAATGACTTGTCAACGTTCTTGATAGGCATTGATTTGATGTTCAATGGCTTCTATAATAAACCTTAAATCTTTAAATGATAGATTCATGTTAGCTTACTGTCCTATAAATCACCTCTACAGGTAGTATGAGGGATCGATTTCAGAGTCATCGTCAGATGTACGTTCGGCACGAATCTCGTCCATAATTTCCTGAAAATCTGGATCGTCTTTAAACACACCCGCAAATTTCATCCAGGCGGGTTCTGAAGCCTGAATCGGTACTTCCCAGGAAATAGCTTCAATATGCTTAAGTCTTTCTAACAATGTGGTTTGAAGTTGGGTAATGGCTTCTTCCCGAGTTGCTGCTTCAACTCGACAGTGCGGAAACTCGAAAACAGAAGCAGAAACCTGTCCTGATGAGAGAGTTTCTAACAGGAGTGTCACTTTCAATTGGCTAGATGGTTGGGATTGCAATACATTTAAGCTTGTTACCATGTTTCAATCACGATTTTTAAGTGCTGTCTTGATTGTATCGCAGAAAAAAAATCCCTCACCATTTCAGGCAAGGGGCGATCGCTTTTTCAGAGCTAACTCGTCTTCAGTTGCTCTAATTTTTGTCTAACCAAGATATCAACTTCCTCAACCTCAGCACTTGATTTCGGGAGGTCAAACGTCTTGGTTGAGGCTTCAGAGGTAAAACGGTCAACAAAGGCATGAAACGCTGTTCTATCATTGGGGTGAGCAATGATATAAGCTCTTAGCTCTATTTTAGTCATCCTATTAAATTCAGGCTCGCTCACAAAAACCTCCACAAACCATTGCGATAGATTTCTATCTCTATATTATCTCCTGCCAAGATAAATAGATGACCTGTTCGCTCGTCTAGGCGGACAATGAAAACAGGGGTGAATGTATTGGTCAAGGATTGACATAGTATGACACATCTGATGCCTTGTTCAGCAGTTGGCAAGTTCATTTTAACATTCCTCGCGAAGTAATTGACTGAAACGCAGGAGTACCGGTTTTTGGGTATAACCTGGCGGTTCTGAGTACGAGGGACGGGGGCTTTATAGATTGTGCGTTTAGTTAATTTCGCTGTTAAAGTTATGCCTATGCTAAGAACCGTTACCAAAATAACAGGGCGGGCCCTACCTAAAGCCCGCCCCATCAAACGATCGACTTAATAATCGAAGTCGCCGCCGCCCATGCCGCCGCCGCCAGAAGCAGCGCCTTCCTTGGGTTCGGGCTTGTCAACAACGATGCACTCGGTTGTCAGCACCATGCCAGCAATAGATGCAGCATTTTGCAGAGCAGAACGAGTCACCTTCGCAGGGTCAACGATACCAGCTTCAAACATATCGACAAACTCATTTGTCGCTGCGTTGAAACCAACGTTGAATGGCTTTTCTTTGACGCGCTCAGCAATCACAGCGCCATTCAAACCAGCGTTTTCAGCAATGCGCTTCAGAGGAGCAGCCAGAGCCCGTGCCACAATCAAAGCACCGGTCAATTCTTCGCCCTTCAGATTGGCGTTCGCCCACTCTTCCAATTGAGGAGTTAGGTGAGCCAAAGTTGTACCGCCGCCGGGGACGATGCCTTCTTCGACAGCAGCTTTGGTGGCGTTGATCGCATCTTCAAGACGCAGTTTGCGATCCTTCATTTCGGTTTCGGTAGCTGCGCCGACTTTGATGACTGCAACGCCGCCAGCCAATTTGGCCAAACGTTCTTGCAGCTTTTCTTTGTCGTAGGAAGATTCGGTTTCGTCCATTTGACGACGAATTTGTTCGCAACGCGACTTCACTGCGACTTCGTTACCTTCGGCAACAATTGTGGTGCTGTCTTTGGTGATGGTGACGCGGCGAGCTTTGCCGATCATTTCGAGCTTGGTATTTTCCAGTTTCAAACCGGCATCTTCGGTGATCAGTTGACCGCCGGTCAATACGGCGATATCTTCTAACATGGCTTTGCGTCGATCGCCAAAACCAGGTGCTTTCACAGCAGTCACGTTCAACACACCGCGCAGCTTGTTGACAACGAGAGTAGCTAAAGCTTCTTTCTCAATGTCTTCTGCAATGATCAGCAGCGGGCGGCCGGAACGAGCTACTTGTTCGAGCACGGGTACTAAATCCTGTACCATACCGATTTTTTTGTCGGTCAGCAAGATGAAGGGTTCTTCTAGAACTGCTTCCATCCGTTCGGTGTCGGTGACGAAGTAGGGAGAAATGTAGCCTTTGTCGAAGCGCATCCCTTCGGTGATTTCGAGTTCGGTGGTCATAGACTTCCCTTCTTCCAGGGAAATTACGCCTTCCTTGCCCACTTTGTCCATTGCGTTGGCAATCATTTGGCCGACTTCATCGTCGTTACCAGCAGAGATTGAGCCTACTTGAGCGATGGATTTGGAATCTACTACTTGTTTGGCGTGTTCGGCAATTTTTTCTACCAAGAAGCCGGTTGCTTTGTCAACACCGCGTTTGAGGGCGATCGCATTTGCGCCGGCTGCTACGTTCCGCAGGCCTTCTTTGACCATTGCGTGAGCTAGAACAGTAGCTGTTGTGGTACCGTCGCCTGCTGCGTCGTTGGTTTTGGAGGCTGCTTGACGGATCAAGGCAACGCCTGTATTTTCTACATGGTCTTCTAGTTCGATTTCTTTGGCGATGGTAACACCGTCATTGACGATTTGAGGAGCGCCAAATTTCTTTTCGAGAACCACGTTACGGCCTTTGGGGCCGAGGGTTACTGCTACTGCTTCGGCGAGAATGTCCATACCGCGTTCGAGGGCGCGACGTGCATTTTCGTTATAGATGATGCGCTTAGCCATAGTTTTTGGGGATGATAGGGTTTGAGATTTGGGATTGGGGGGTGGATGTTAGTCATTTGTCCTGTGTCATTAGTTGTTTGGCGGCGTTCGCTTTAAACTAATGACTGATGACTAATGATTGATGACTAATGATTAATTAGTTAACGATCGCCAGAATATCTTTTTCGGCTAGCAAGACGTATTCGTCGGTGCCGAGTTTGATGTCGGTGCCTGCGTACTTCGAGTAGAGAACTTTGTCGCCAACTTTGACTTCCATTTCCACGCGCTTGCCGTCGTCATTGCGCTTGCCGGGGCCCACGGCCGCGACTTCGCCTACTTGGGGCTTTTCCTTTGCTGTGTCGGGCAGAAGGATGCCGCCGGCGGTTTTTTCTTCGCTAGCGCTTACTTTCACGAACACGCGCTCGCCTAAAGGTTTAACGGTAGAAACACTCAGTGATACTGCTGCCATAAATAAATCTCCAGATTACAGTTCCTAGTCAGTTAGCCGTTCGGAGTCGCTCTGAAAGCAACAGCCGACTGCTTACTACTGACATATTAGCACTCTCGACTCCTGAGTGCTAATTTAGCTTTAGTTAGGGGCGATCGCAACTTATCTGTCTGTACGGGTTCCCGAACCGAGAATGAGTGGAAGGGGCTGAAATGGGGACAGGGAGAGCGGGAGAGTGGGAGAGTGGGAGAGTGGTGATGACTTTCGATCGCCGAAAAATTAGTGTTGACAAATGAATATAATGACAAAAAATCAGGATGAATCTTGCAGCCAAGGCTTGAGGGCTTGTGTCAAAAGCCTGGGAATCGATCGAATTGATCGACATATTTTTATCTGCGCCGACCAAACCGTACCCAAGTGTTGCGATCGAGAAAGCAGTCTGGTGGCTTGGAATTACTTAAAAAAACGCTTGCAAGAATTGGGGTTGGACAAGCCAAATCCCGATCGGCCGAGCTGCATTTTTCGGACTAAAGCCAACTGCCTGCGAGTGTGCTCGTCTGGCCCGATTATGGTAGTGTATCCAGACGGAGTGTGGTACCGCGATGTTACGCCCCCCGTCATCGAGAGAATTATTCAGGAACATCTCCTAAACTCAAAGGTGGTTGAAGAATACGCTTTTTTAACTCATCCTTTGCCGGAGCCTGCTGAGGCGAAAGCAAATATTTAACGATAGCGCTGTGAAAAAGCACAGCATGATAAGTAAGGTGTTAGCTTTAACGCGGTAAAGTAGAGAGCGTGAGCGCGTTGTTCGATCGCACCTGAGTCGCGATCGAACAACTGTAGTTTCCTGTCTTTGTCTGGTAGTCCTGCTTCTCGCTTTGGTTTTTTTTAGGAGGTACATCGAAGTAGTTCGATCGCCCTCTGGCGAAAGTTTACCCAAAAGTTTCTCAGTAGCGGACATCAGGCAGTTTGCCAAACTACACTATAAATAGTTAAATACGTAAGTAGGGAGCCTGCTTAAATTTCTCTATATCAGAAGTATCATTTAAAACCGGGGCATCAACTTGTAATTGAACCGATCGAGATTAAATATTTAACTTGGACTCTCTAGCAGGAGTCTTCCATCAATCAAGGCCGATCGTGACGACGGGCGATCGTCCATTACAGGTTTTGGCTCCGTTCCCAGTCGCAAGACATTCACAAACGGGCATCGAACATTGGTTGGGAAGCGGTAATACCCGCCCCGCTTTCCCCTCGCCACCATCCCTTCACCCCACCGCCGTCCTCCACCCCCAGCCGGGGTGACAGGGGACTGACGGCAAAAACCGGAGTGAAAACAAGGAATTGTGCGGGATACTTTAGCGGGAAAAAGCATGAAGGACAATAATTCAGGAGACCAAAAACGGCTGATGCTGGTTGACGACGACCCAAACTTGATCTTGCTAGTCAAAGATTACTTAGAATTTCGGGGTTACAACGTCTTTACAGCAGAAAACGGCAGACACGCTCTAGAAAAACTCGAACAAGAAGTCCCCGATTTGATCATCTGTGATGTGATGATGCCGGAAATGGACGGGTACACTTTAGTCAAACACATCAGAGAAGACCCGCGGACGAGCTGGATTCCAGTTCTTTTCTTGTCCGCCAAAGGTCAAAGTTCCGATCGAGTAAAAGGCTTGAGCACAGGGGCTGACGTTTATATAGTCAAGCCTTTTGAACCGGAAGAACTGGTAGCCCAAGTAGAATCTTCTCTGAAAGCAGCATCCCGCTTGATTCGCCACTCAAATCCAGGTATTGAGAGCGGCCCGAAAATTAAGGCGCGCCGCAATGTCGAATTGACTCCCACGGAGTTAAAGGTGGTACAGTTGCTAGCCCAGGGTATGGCAAACCGCCAGATCGCAGAGGTGATGAATGTCAGCCAGCGGACGATAGAGAGCCACGTTAGTAATATGTTGGGCAAAACAGGTTTGCACAACCGGACAGAGTTAGCTCGCTGGGCCCTGGAAAGCAAAAAGGCTTGATCCTAGACCCTCTGCTATCAGATCAGGGGAGCATTCATCGACTGCAATGGGCTGCTGTATCCCAGCCTGCTGGGCGGTACGTCGGTAGTTGGAAGCCCTATTAACCTTGACACCGCAGTCGCCCTGGAGTTACTGGGCGTCGGGTTTGATCGGGGCCTGTCGATGGAATCCAAGCAGCCTTCAAAGAACCCTCTGGCGGTAGAGCCGAAAATATGAAATACTGAGGGGATAGAGTTTTCTGAAGTTTAATCTATTGCCTCAGTTAGCTCCATATTGCTAAAATGTGATATTTAGATTAATTTCTTTCTACAATTATTAGGTCTAAGTTCTATGACAAACTTAATGAACCGCCTTTCTATTTTTGTGGACGGGAACAATATGTTCTACGCTCAACAAAAGAACGGTTGGTTTTTTGATCCACGCAGGGTGCTCGAATATTTCAAAACTTCGCAGCCGAATGTCATCTTGATTAATGCTTTCTGGTATACGGGTTTGAAAGACCCGCAAGATCAAAGGGGATTTCGAGATGCTTTGATTAGTCTTGGTTACACGGTTCGCACTAAGATTCTTAAGGAATATTACGATGATGCTTCGGGCCGATATTCTCAAAAGGCTAATTTAGACATCGAGATTGTGGTTGATATGTTTAATACGGTGGATCAGTACGACCAAGTTGTGCTGTTTAGCGGAGATGGGGATTTTGAGCGGGCTATAGAGCTACTGCGATCGAAAAATACTCATATTACTGTGGTATCCACCGAAGGCATGATTGCTAGAGAATTGCGAAATGCTACTGATAGGTATATCGACCTAAATGAAATTCGGGAACATATCGAAAAGATGGATTATTAGTCAGTTGACAGTTGACGGTTGACAGTTGACAGTTGACAGTTGATAGGGAAGCAGTACGATTTCATTAGTCATTAGTTATTAGTTATTAGTCAGCAGTCAGCAGTCAGCAGTCAGCAGTCAGGCGTTATGGGTTGTTAATTATTAATTATTCGTTATGGGCGCGAAACACAAGACTGGTGACTGGTACTAATTGCCCAGAACAGCGGACAAGTAAAAATCAGGAGAACACTTTTTTAGAGCTATGAAAACTCAACCAAGTCAAGACCGGATTATTATTTTCGATACGACTTTGCGGGACGGAGAACAATCTCCGGGTGCATCTCTGAATGTGGATGAAAAGCTGACTATTGCTCGCCAGTTAGCAAGATTGGGCGTGGATGTGATTGAAGCTGGTTTTCCTTTCACCAGCACGGGAGATTTTGAGGCTGTCCAAAAAATAGCCCGATCGGTTGGTACGGAAAATGGGCCGAGAATTTGCGGTTTGGCAAGGGCGAGAAAGCCGGATATTAAAACAGCAGCCGAAGCTCTGAAACCAGCCGTAAATTCGCGTATTCATACGTTTCTGGCTACGTCTGATATTCACTTGGAGTATAAGCTGAAAAAGACGCGGGCTGAGATTCTGGAAATTGTGCCGGAAATGGTGGCCTACGCTAAGTCTTTTGTGGATGATGTGGAGTTTTCGCCGGAAGATGCTTGTCGTTCGGAACCGGAGTTTTTGTATCAAGTTCTGGAACGGGCGATCGCAGCCGGTGCAACTACTGTTAATATTCCCGATACTGTGGGCTACACTACTCCGAGTGAGTTTGGGGCTTTGATTCGGGGAATTAAGGAAAATGTGCCGAATATCGATCGCGCAATTATTTCGGTTCACGGTCACAATGACTTAGGATTGGCTGTTGCTAACTTTTTGGAAGCTGTGAAAAATGGCGCCAGACAGTTAGAATGCACGATTAATGGTATTGGCGAACGGGCGGGAAATGCGGCTTTGGAAGAGTTGGTAATGGCGCTTTACGTGCGCCGCCAATATTTTAATCCGTTCTTGGGCCGGCCTGCGGATTCTGACGAACCTCTGACGAATATTGATTCGCGCCAAATTTATAAAACTTCCCGCTTAGTTTCTAATTTAACGGGGATGTTGGTGCAACCAAATAAGGCGATTGTTGGGGCCAATGCTTTCGCCCATGAGTCGGGAATTCACCAAGACGGGGTGCTGAAAAATAAGCTGACATACGAGATTATGGACGCTGAGTCGATCGGCTTAACGGAAAATCAAATCGTATTAGGCAAATTATCCGGCCGCCACGCTTTTCAGACTCGCTTAAAAGAGTTGGGTTTTGAAATGGCGGATGATGAGCTAAATAAGGCTTTTGTCAAGTTTAAGGATTTGGCTGACAAGAAAAAAGAGATTACTGATTGGGATTTGGAGGCGATCGCCAATAACGAAGTCCACCAAGCGCCGGAACTTTTCCGGTTAGAATTGGTGCAGGTTTCCTGTGGCGACAAATCTCGCCCGACAGCAACCGTCACGGTGCGGACTCCGGCGGGGGAAGAATTGACCGATGCTGCGATCGGCACTGGCCCCGTGGATGCCATTTACAGGGCCATTAACCGCGTGGTAAATGTACCGAACGAGTTGATCGAGTTTTCTGTACAATCGGTGACAGCGGGCATAGATGCGATCGGCGAAGTAACAATCCGCTTACGTCATGAAGGCAAAGTATTTTCTGGACACTCAGCAAATACCGACATCATCGTAGCCTCCGCAGAAGCATACATCAGCGCCTTAAATCGCCTGTATCAAGTCTTGCAAGCTAATACTGAAAAATTCTCCGAAAAGCCAACTCAGATCAGAAATGAAGTTGTTGCAGAAGCACAGCGCTGATAAATTGATTATCAGCCATCTTGCTTAAAACAAACCGCAGACGAACCCAGAGGAAAGCAGATAAATATCAATTAATCTGCGTTAATCGGCGTTCATCTGCGGTTTAAAATTAATTATGTCATTAATAACAAACCCTTAAAAAATGCAAGAAGAAACTTTAAAAAAAGAGCGACAATTCCACGATGCTTGGGCATCTACCATCGATGTAGACGGCATTCGAGTCAATGATTACTTTGAAGCTTGTACCGCCCCGGAAAATAGATTTATCCTCAAACAAATGGGCGATATCACAGGTAAACGCCTGTTAGATTTAGGCTGCGGCGCGGGAGAAAATAGCGTTTATTTTGCTAAAAAAGGTGCGAATTGTGTAGCCGCAGACTATTCTCAGGGCATGGTAGATGTAGCCCTGAAATTGGCAGAAAAAAACGGCGTTATCATAGAAGGTTGCACTGTCAATGCAATGGCGCTAGATTTCCCGGATAACTGTTTTGATATTGTTTACGCTTCTAACTTGCTGCACCATTTACCGGAACCAGAAAAGGCAATTCGCGAAATGCAGCGCGTGCTAAAACCGGGTGGAAAAGCTTGTTTTTGGGACCCGATGAAGCACAATCCGGTGATTAATGTTTACCGCAGGATGGCTACTGAGGTGCGGACTGAGGATGAAACTCCTTTGGATATTAATATTGTGAATTTTGTCAAGTCTTTGTTTTCTGAGACGACTTATGATACGTTTTGGCTGACGGCGCTGTGGATTTTTTTGCGCTTTTATTTAATCGAAAAAGTGCATCCGAATGATGAGCGTTATTGGAAGAAGATTATTCTTGAACAAGAAAGGTTGAAACCAGAATATTCTCGGTTGGAAGGGTTGGATGGGTTTTTGAAGAAGTTGCCTTTGATGAAGCGCTTGGCTTGGAATTTGGCTGTGGTAGCAACGAAGTAGTTAAAATAAGGAAGAAGGAAGAAGGAAGAAGGAAGAGGGAAGAAGGAAGAAGGAATAAGAAGGCTTTAGTGGTAGGGTGCGTCAGTTTTTAGATTCTTGCATCAGCGCCGAAAGTATGATTTTGACGCACCATTTATTGTCCGGTGCGTCAGTTGTGAGATTGTTGGTTTGTCGCAAAAATAATCCTAGCTGACGCACGCTACTGAAAACTATAAAAAGAAGTACAATAAGTCTAAGCATTTAATTAAGAGGCTAATTATGCCAGAAACTATTACTGCTGTCTACGAAAATGGGGTTTTTCGCCCTTTGAGTTCTGTGTCTTTCCAAGATGGGGAAACTGTGCTACTCAAAATAGTGCCGGAAGTTTCAGCGGAACAGCTTAAGAACGATCGCGAATTAGCGATTAAGCTGATGGATAAACGCGGGTTAATCCGTTGGCCAAATAAGCAGAGTCAAATCGATCCAGCCGAATTAGCGCGACGCGAAAAAAAATGGCGCGAACTGTTTGAAAAACTAAAGGGAAGACCTGGAACACCTGTCTCTGAAATAGTTATCGAGGATCGCGGCCCGTGGTAAACATTGATTTTTTGGATCGCAGTGCTTTCATTCAGTCCGCGGAGGCTGACTTAGTTTGTGTAGTCGCGGTTTCAACCGCCGTCTGATCTGATTTGATATCATCCCTAAATCTATAAAATTTCTTTCAAAGTTTTAACTAATATTTGATTTTGTTCTTCGGTACCTACAGTAATCCGCAATTTGTCTTCTAATCGCGGCTGATTGAAGTATCGAATCAATATTCCCCGTTCTTTGAGTGTTTGATAAATCCTTTCTGCATCGCCGTTGGGCGGCCTGACTAACAAAAAGTTGGTTTGCGATGGCCAAACTTTAAAGCCTAATTCTTTGAAAGTAACGGCTAGTTGTACTCTGGAAGC
Organism: Microcoleus sp. A2-C3; assembly: GCF_036706065.1. Lineage (NCBI taxonomy): Bacteria > Bacillati > Cyanobacteriota > Cyanophyceae > Oscillatoriales > Microcoleaceae > Microcoleus > Microcoleus sp. A2-C3. The sequence continues at coordinate 63,026 of NZ_JAUBVX010000001.1, forward strand.
CTTAATCTTTTCGGCGTTGGCTGTTTTGTGGTCTTGATCTGCGATCGCCCCCGCCGCCACCGCATAGGCTACAGCATCCACATTATAACTGTCTTTAATTTTATTTAACTCAGCTAACAACATCGGATTTGCTATAGCAAAACCTAACCGCAATCCTGCTAGCGAATAACCTTTTGAAAGCGTCCTCAAAACTATAACATTACTATACTTCTTTGTCAAGTCCAAAGCATGATTTTCTGCGAAATCTACATAAGCTTCATCGATGACCAGAATGCCCGATAACTCTTGAGCCAGTTTCTCCAAATCTGCCACAGATATCGCTGTTCCCGATGGACTGTTTGGCGAAGCTACAAATGTCACAGCACCTTGAGATGCTATTAGCAAATCTACTGGTAACTTGTAGTCATCGGGATAGGGAACTTCGACAAATTCTACATCCTGAATTTGTGCCAAAGTGCGGTACAATACATAGGTAGGTGAGGGACAAACAATTTGTTTTCCGGGTTCGCCCACAGCGCGAACAATCAAGTTTAATAAATCATCGCTGCCATTACCTACCGCAATCCAATCGTCAGGAACTCCCAAAACTTGACTAGCAGCAATGCGGAAAATTTTACCAGTGGGATCTGGATAGCGCCGCAGCATTTCTCCGTCTATTTCCTGAAGCACTTTTAAGGCTTTTGGAGAAGGTGGATAGGGATTTTCATTAGAATTTAGTTTAATAATTTTTGTGCCTAGGGGTGGCTGTTCCCCCGGCACGTAACCAGACATTTCGTGGATGCTTTTGCGAAAGTAATTCATTTATTAATTGACTTTTGTGGAACGGGCATCTTGCCCGTTCTTGATAATGGTGCAAGATCTTAAGTTAAACAAATTATATCAAACAATTAGTGACAATCCGAGTTATACCCAAATCAATTAACTTTTGCATATCTGCTGGATCGTCCACCGTCCAGACCACAATGTCAACTCCCTGACTCCGGCTTTCTTCAATCAGTGCGGGATTTTCCAGCAAAACGCGATACTGGCTGCTAATCAAATTATCGCAATTCACCACAGCTTGAGACAATTGAGTTTTGTATGCTTCTAGATTAGCAACGATTTGCCCGATCGCCAAATCGCCATCTACCCGCCGCACTTGTGCCAAAAATCCATCATTAAACGAGGTAATAACGCATTTTTCTTTGATTCCTGCACCATTCAAAGTATTGACAAAATCCGCAACTTCTGCATCTGACCATTCGCAGTGCGGTTTGACATCAAAGTAGAGAAATTTGTCAACATTTTTCAGGATAGCTAAGGCGGCTGTTAGGGTAGGGATTTTTCCCTCTGAAAATTCATCGCTAAACCATTTTCCCGCATTGAGTGTCTGCAATTGTGACAGGTTTGTTTCCCTGACTTTACCGGAAACTCCGGTGATTCTATCCAGGGTAGCGTCGTGGAAAACCACGGGCACGCTGTCGGCGGATAGCTGGATGTCAAATTCGATCGAATCGGCTCCACGGGCGATCGCCAGTTCAAATGCTGCTAAAGTGTTCTCAGGGGCGATCGCCGAAAATCCCCGATGTGCGATAATTTCTAAATTCACTGTTTCGCGCCCTCTAAAAAATCTGCCACAGTTTGATTAAAAGTATCCGGTTGAGTCAAAAAACACCAGTGATTCCCCGGTACTTTTTGAATTACTAGATTTTTCAAGTATCTCTGATAGGGCTGCATTTGCCAATCCATGCGATTTACACCTTTTTCCGGCTGTACAAACAAAGTCGGAATATCAATATATTCAGTTAAACCGGCAACTTTCATCACTTCGGCAAATATCTGATTTCTGGCGGTAATCGTAAATTTACTTCCCCAACTTCCGTCTAATTTTTGTTCGATTTGGTGTTGGAATACCATTTGCTGCACTTCACTCCAACCCGCGTATTCTCCCGATTGTTTGGCTGCTGCTTCTGCTTGGGCTAAAGTCGCAAACGGGCCCATACATTTGAGACAGTCTAATTTTCGGTAAACTATTGGTAGCGTGAGTTTCATCACGGCGGGCAGTTTGGTGATGAAGATCGGGTCTACTAAAATCATACTGCAAAAGCGATCGCCATTCTGCCGCGCCCAAATCGGTGCTAGTTTTCCCGTCCAAGAATGTCCTACAATATGGGCATCAGGCCAGTTGAGGTGTACCATCAAAGCTTCCAAATCTGCGATCGCCCTTGTAAAAGTATAGCCGGTTTCCGGTTTACTGCTCTCTCCGTGACCGCGCATATCTGGCGCTACAATATGATAGCGGTTCGACAAGTAATTGCCCAAGCTAGTCCAGACAACCGCACTATCCGCTAAACCGTGTAGCAGCAGCAAACGCGGAACTTTTTCAGTCCCTTTTTCTGGGTTCCATTCTAAATATGAAAGTTCGATTTCTGGCAACTGCAAAGTGTTACGAGTTGGCATAATTAGGGTACTTTATAGTTTGATAAATTTGATTTAAACTCATTTATACTATTTTTATGAACAGGCAAGATGCCTGTTCCACAAAGAGTTAATTTTATTCTACTATTTTCATAAACAGGCAAGATGCCTGTTTCACAAAGAATAAATTTTCTTGGGTGGGGTGGGCTTCTAGCCCGCCCTTATGACCTAACTTTTGCCCTTCAAGCTAAACAAAAGAAACTGAGTTTTCTGCGCTTCCTCAAAATTGTCATCGCTGACCAAAACTACACTTTTGCTGCCATCTGGCAACTGCGGGCCGAGAGTCATCCCCTCTAAATTGTACAGCGGAATTCCCAGCTCGCTCAAGTCTAACAGTAACTTTTTTCTCACAGGTTCGACCATTCCCACTTGCCCCTTAAAACTCTGGATTCTGGAAGTATCTGTAGCCGCCCCAACCGCTACTTGATAAATTTTAGCACCGTATCCCGACAGTCCAAAAGAACGCTCTAAACTCAAAAATTGACCGCCACCAATAGTTACCAATTCTGTTAATCCGTTTAAAACAGTCATCGGAACTTGGTCTAGTTTGTAAAGATTTTCTGAGACTAATTGCGGTGTTTTATCGACGATGATATAATGTAAAAGACGGAGTTTGGTTGCCTGTTCCGGGTCTAAATCTTGAATTAACGGTGCTGCCGTCGCTGTAAACAATCGAAACGGATCGAGACCGCCCGGACTAAAGGTTTCTGGATCGATACTTAAAGATTCAAAACCTAAATTTTCCTGGACTCCTTGCTGTTGTTTTTCATCGCTGGGATCGGGAATGTAGCGCTTTGGGATCGGCAAATTTCCTCGCAATTTCCCGGTGGTGAGGTCAAATTCTCCTAGAAAAGGAGGGCTGCCTTCGCTGGCAACAAATACTGAATTCCGGGGAGAAAGGGCGATGCCTTCGGGATTGATGGAACCCCAAGGGAAGGTTTCACCGTCTGCTTTTTTGAGGGAGGTAACGCCTTCAACTGCAACTTTTTTCAGGCGAATATTTGCTGGATCGCTGGATGTAAGATCGAGTCGGAGACTGTAAAATCTGGCTTCTCCGTTTTCGCTTTTGTCGTCGGAAAGAGCGTAAAAACGATAAGCTTTGGAAGTTACTCCACTAATACCTTTTGCGTCGTAGGTGATTCCTGAGAAACCGCCGACTGGTGCTCCTTCAAAATTGATTTTGGGCAATTGGTACTCGCCCAAAAAGTCTAGGGATATTTCGGGAAAAGAGCGATCTTTAGCAACTGCGGGAGGCGCGCAAGCTGTGCAAACTGTTAACAAAATTAGGGCTAAACTGAATAAGCGCAAAATGCGTTGGCGAAGCCCGCCCCTACGGGGGCTACGCCAACGAAGACGATCGCCCAACGCCTTAAAATCCCAATAATTGCTCAGTGCGCTAAATTTTATTTTGTTGCTCTTGTTGAACAGTTTGCTTTTGTGCCATCTTTGTGACATAATTTATACCATTTTGTAGATATGCAAAATTTGATGTTTCCAGCAGGGATGCCGAATCGCGGCAATCATATTTCTTTTATGAGAAATTCTGTGCCAATTGGGTGCTTGCTTTTCTTGTGGCTGTGTGCTGGTTCTGTTGCTAGCGCCCAAACTAATCCACCAGGCCTCGATCAATTTTCTCCTAATCCTCTAGAAATTACCACCCCCGATCCCCTAAAACCCGCCAGTGAATCTTTGAGTAACACTCAGCGGGACGAACTGACAGCGGCTTTGGAACAGTTAAACTTAGAAGCAGCGGCTAAACTGCAAGCTGGAGATGGGGCTGGCGCTTTTGATATTTGGTTCCGAGAATTGCGGCTGCGTAGGTATCTTGGCCCGGCGGCGGAAATTGCTGCTTTGAGTCGGGTGGGAAGTATTGCTTGGAGTAGCAGTAAAAACCTTGAACTACAGCTTATTACTAAACGGTTGCAAGCAATTCACAAACAAGTCAAATCCCAAGTACCAATTAATACTGAGTTGCTCCCGGCTTTGGCTGCGGCTTTTCAGCAGGTGCGCGCTAAAGGCCCGACTGTAGAAGTTTACCAACAAATTCTCGAAAATGCGCGCCAAAATCAAGATATATTGGCTGAGGGTCGGATTTTAAAGGCGATCGCACTTATTCACATCAATTGGCTGAGTTACGATAAAGCCGCTCCCGTGTATGAGGAATTGGCAACTTTAATTCAGGAAAACCGCGCTTTATTTGTGGCTAATGCTGCTGTACCAAATTCTGCTATAACGGCGGGAAACGGTGCGCCGCCACAGCCTGTAACTCCTCCTACTGAGGTGGATACTCTGAAACAGTTAGCCTACGCTTACCAGCAGTCGAAACAACCCCTAAAGGCGATCGCAGCTAGGGAAAAACTAGCATCTGTGTATCTTAACCTGCAAAACCAGACTGCTATACCACCGCTCAAAATTGCGATCGCCAACGATTACCAAACTATAGGTCAAATCAACTTAGCAGCTCAATACTATCAGGAAGCGTACAATTTAGCCGTCCCTATTCAACAGTATGCCCAGGCTAGCGAAGCTTTGGATAAATTAGCATTGCTTTATCGATCACAAAAACAGTGGGAACCGACTGTGCGGATCTATCAAATGCAGTTGCTGCTGGAAGAACGCGCTTATAATTGGTACGGATTGATGAGTGCTTACGACAATCTCGGTCAAGTTTATCAGGAGATGAAGGCTTACGATAAAGCTTTGGAAGCTTATCAAAAAGGGTTGGAAGTGGCTCAAAGATTAGGACACCGAAAAGAGTATTTTGACAAGAAGATTATTAAGGTTAACAAGCAATTGCAAAGGACTTCGTAGTTATCACATCCGGCTTGATTAGTTCTTATATATTCAATGTTTGTAGGGCGGGTTTAGCACCAAATATTAACATTTGGCAAACATTTTCAATACAAAAACCGCCCTTCCGATGTTTGGTCGAGCCCACAAACAATTCAATCCAAGGTGTGGATTTCGCACCCTAGAAAATATTAATTAAGGTGCGCAATTCGCACCAGAAACATTATAAAATGTCGTAATTCTTGATAAAGATTCGCAGCTAGCTTAGCACTGAGGCTTGCAGAGAGCAAATAGGATTTTATCTTTGCTGAGGGCGATCGCCTAACTTAACTGATTCTATTTGTTACAATTACTATTTGGATGTATTGTACCATTTTTGCGATCGATGACCATTTCCTCACCCGTAGCAGACACCGAAAACGAACCCCGTCGCGAAACAGACTGGCGGTTATTCATGAGGTTGGCATCTTACGCAACCCGCAGCAAACGCTTGCTGATTATTTCGATCGCACTATTAGTACCCCTAGCAGTCTCAGGAGCAATTCAACCGATTCTGATCGGACAGGCAATTTCGGTAATTCGAGCGGAACCTACATATCAATTCTTGCGAGGATTGCCTTTATCTGCTGCATTAAACATTTTAGCAGTTTTGCTGATGCTAACCATAACATTTAGATTAGCACTGCAATCAGTCCAAGGATATTTAGTCACGAAAGTAGGGCAAATTATTACTACTGACATTAGAAATGATTTGTTCGCCCACGTCACATCGCTAGCAGTGAGATTTTTCGATCGCACTCCTGTCGGTAAATTGATGACTCGCCTCACTAGCGATGTCGAAGCATTGGGGGAAGTATTTTCAAGCGGGGCGATTGGGATTGTTAGCGATTTATTTTCAATTTTAGTGATTGCCATTTTCATGTTTACCATGCAGTGGCAATTGGCTTTAATGTTAGTGCTGATGATGATACCAATTACCGCCCTCATAATTTATTTCCAGTATCAATATCGCATCGCCAATTATACTACCAGAGAAGAACTTTCCGATCTTAACGCCCAACTGCAAGAAAACCTGACTGGTATTGGCGTAGTGCAGCTATTCCGCCGCGAAAGATTCAACTCCGAATTATTTAGTGTCACCAACAAACGCTACATTAAAGCAGTTGATAAAACTATCTTTTACGACTCAGCCGTATCTGCGACATTAGAATGGATTGCTTTAGTGGCAATTGGAGCCGTTTTGTGGCTGGGCGGTGAAAAAGTTCTGCAAGGTACTCTTAACTTTGGTACTCTGTCTGCATTTATTTTATTTGCTCAACGTCTCTTCGATCCGCTACGGCAATTTGCGGAGAAATTCACCGCCATTCAAGCAGGATTTACCGCCGTCGAACGGATTAGCGATATTCTCAATGAACCAATCGAAATTAAAGATCCAACTAGCGGGGAGAAGGAAGAAGGAAGAGGGAAGAAGGAAGAAGGAAGAGGGAAGAGGGAAGAGGAAAGAAGGAAGAAGGAAGAGGGAAGAAGAGAATATTATTCGCCGTTGCTGATGGCAGGTCATCCAGAGGCACTTGCCTATAATTTATCTTCAAATGAGGAAGAATTGGCAGAGAATAATCAAACTCCTGTAACTTCTGAATATCGCCTATCAAGTAACAATCAAAAATCCCTAGTTGCCCATGCCCAATCAAAGCAATCTGAATCAGGAGAGATCCAATTTGATAATGTGTGGTTTGCCTACAAAGAAGACGAATATGTTCTGCAAGACCTTAATTTTACCATCAAATCTGGCGAAAAAGTAGCATTAGTTGGCCCCACCGGTGCGGGCAAAAGTTCGATCATCCGTCTCCTGTGCCGCCTTTATGAGCCGACACGAGGACGGATTCTGGTTAATCATGTGGATATTCGCGATTTGCCTCAAGCAGAATTGCGCAGACACGTCGGCGTGATTATTCAAGATGGCTTTCTATTTGCTGGCGATGTGAAGAGCAATATTAGCCTGGGCGAAAGTTACTCGATGGAGGAAATTCAAGCCGCAGCAGAAAAGACGAATGTTGCTCGTTTAATTGAAGAGTTGCCCCAAGGTTATGATACGCAATTGCGGGAACGGGGAACCAATCTTTCCGGGGGACAAAAGCAATTGTTAGCGTTTGCGCGCGCCGCCATTCGCAACCCCAGTATTTTAGTTCTAGACGAGGCAACTGCTAGTTTGGATGTAGGGACGGAAGCTTTGATTCAAGAGGCTCTGGAGCGTTTAATGGTGGACAGAACGGCTATAATCATTGCCCACAGGCTCTCGACCATCCGAAATGTCGATCGCATTTTGGTACTCAAACGCGGGCAGTTAGTAGAGTCTGGCAGCCACGAAGAATTGTTGCAGCAAGAAGGTTTGTATGCCAGTTTGTACAAGCTGCAAATGCTGGGAAGTTGACAGTTGACAGTTGACAGTTGACAGTTGACAGAAGGAATATTTTTCCTAAACTTGGCAAATTTGCGGTTTTAGATTTTAGATGAGAGAACAAATCTGAAAGTTGAAATCTAAAATCTAAAATCGGATCACTTGCCAAAAATGATTTTCGACAGAGTTTCGGGCAGGTGAGTTATATGTTGGAAAAGCTGATTTGGCCCGATGCCAAACAATAACTGCATCGCCAGCACAATTGCTGCTAGAGCAATCGCTGTGCCCACGCTGGCTTTCAATACTTTAAAAGCCCAATTAAATACCAGCCAAGAAACAAGTAAGGAAGCAATTAAGATGATTAATTCTAGGGGCATATAACATTTTAAACTCTAATTTTTAATTCAAGCAATACTGCCGCGCTTCCGGGTTTCTTTATTAGAAATGCCGACATTTTTTAAACCGGCTTTAATCATTTGCTGCTCTAATAAAGCGAAAAAGCTACTTCGATCGCCTCCGGTGACAACTGCTTGGTTGTGGGCTTCTGCTAGCGTCACCGGATAGCCGCCGCCTTTGTGTACTTGAGCCAGCATCATTCCTAATGCTAAATCTAGCTGTGCGCGATCTTGTGCTACCCATTCCGGCACTTCTATTCTAGCAATTTCTGTGCCAACATGAACGTAACAAAAATAGATGGGATTAAGGCCGTATAAATCTAAAATTCGAGAGTGGGATTTCCATAATGGGCTTCTTTGTCCGGGGGACAAAATTGTTGCCCACAAGATGGCATCTCGCAAGGGTTCAAATTCTTGACAAGGTGCTTTTTCGTCAAAAGCACTGGTGGCGGAAAATCCGACGTTGGGGCAGTTTGTCATGCAGTCTGGTACTTCGTGGGTGCAAGCTTGAAATCGCAAAAAAGATAAGCTTTCGCTGCTGCGAGAGGCGCTTAAGTATCCTAATAAGGGAATTTTTACTAAGCGCAATTTGTCCCACGCTTCTAAAATTGGCTGCAAAATTCGATCGCGCGCTTCGCTAGGTAACTGTTCCAAAAACCAATAAATCAGGGAACCATCTACCATTGCCAAAGTTGGCGCTGGCAGTTGATTGTCGTTAAATTTTGCCCAATTGCAGCCCATTTCTGCGAGGGCAATGGCTTCGGAAACGGCGCGTCGGTATCCCATCCACTCTTCGGTTCTAATGCCCCACTGGCGCGAAGCATACAAGTCTTCGGGTTTGTAGAAAACTTCGGGCACGCTGTCTAAAACTGGGTGGCGACTTTGGCCGTAGTGCAGCATGACTGTACCGACGTTGATCAGGTAGCAGTAGGCGATTTCGTGGTGGCTGGGCGAAATTTGCGATCCGTCTGTGGCGAAGACTGTGTGGGCGGCGGGCGGTGCGGTGATGTAAGTGCGATCGGACAAAGGCTCGATCGGCGTGGCAGCATTGAATAAAGTGCGATCGTTCCAACTTTCTTGCAATTCCACCAAATTTTCCTGTCCCGCAGCCGCCTGCAACAGTAAACGTTGAGCTACTTCCAATCGTTTGCGAGCCGCCAGAGCCTCCACATTCAAATGTTGGCTCATTCCCTGCATTCCCTTCGCTGCTTTAGTTAAATCGAGCATTGGTTTAGTTGACAGTTGACAGTTGACAGTTGACAGTTGACAGTTGACAGTTGGGGCGATGCCAAGAATGCCCGCCCTCAGTTGGCAGCGACCTCTTCCTGGAAGGAAAAGGATTGGATTAATCAATCGTCTTCTTTAAATTTCTCCCGATCGGGGTTCCGGCTTTAAACCAATTCTTTCTGGCAATTTATCTGACTTACGACCCTCAAAAAATCGGTTTATGTATACTTCTTGCCTAATTTTTTGATTCCAGCTCAACCACAGATCTAAGGCAGATTAACTAACGCAGATAATTTCAAGATATTTTTCTATTTCTGCGATAAATTTTATCTCAAAAAAAATCGATTTTTTTTTCGGGGCTTCCTTGCTTTTGTCTGAAATTAGTGTTATATTTACTTTATAATGGGATGGTTGCAAAAATAATATTTTGACAACCATCCCATTATAAAGTAATACCATGTCAATGGTAAGAAAGTCAACAAAAAAATGAAAAAGTTTGAGGATTTTTTTTGCTTGTAAAAAGCAAAAAAAACTACCTGAAAACAAGTCTAACATCAATCTTTGTCGGGCAGCCAATCGGCAAAATCTCCGGCAAACTGCGACAGAGAAAGCAATTGAACGGGTGGATTTTGAGCCACAGATTGCCGTTCTGCCAAAGTATTGTAACCCCAATCAGCCAAAAATAACTTCACCTGAGATAAATCCGGCTGCTGCTTCACAGAGAGCAAAGTTTTTAACCGGTCTTCCACAAACCAAATAGTCGTATCTTTGCCAGAAGTGGCCAAAAACTCCCGCAAAATTTGGTGTTTTGGCTTGTTGTATTCCTTGCCAAAAATCAACTCCGACGGCATTTGTACGCCCGCTAGCTGCAAGAGTTCTCGCACAAAACGTCCTTCCTTGGTTGTGACGATCGCCACTTTTACCGAACTTTCCTGCAATAATGATTTCAGGCGATCGGCTACTCCTGGATAAAAGCGGTGCAAAGACAGCCACCCAGCTAAATCCTCAGCAATCCAATTATCGCGCAATCCGTCTAACATAGCGCCGACAGACTGGGCTTTTAAATTATTTTCGGTCAATAAATGCGGGACAATATTCGGCCAATCTAGCAAAATTTGCTCTTCGGTAATTCCTGTCACGAGGGCGCGAATCAGCAGGGGCATTTCCCAACCGGTTTCAATGGCGGGCCGCACTCGGTAGAAACTCAATGCTAAATCTGGATCTGGGACTGTTTCGACTGGTTTCCAGATTTGACAGTAGCTACGCCAAGCTGTTTGGAAATATTCGATTAGTCCGTCACAAATTACACCGTCAAAATCAAGGGCTAAAATTGTTGGAAAGTTATTAGTCATCAAGCGATTTTAGATTTTAGATTTGGGTGAATAGTCTCGATCAAAAAGACTGAACTAGGGGTTTATCCGCAACTGATTCTAGTCTTTGGGACTGCAACAATTGCGTCCACTCTGCTTTCAGCATCGGATCGTCAGGAGCTTGTCGCCGCATTTGGGCTAGAGTAGTCAGAGTATCGTACCAAATCCTATTTTTAGCATAGGCGATCGCCCTAGCCATAGGGTCGGGATTTGCCAAATCCTTTTTGAGAGTTTCCTGCGGTTCAATTCGCTCCACGAACCCTACAACATAATATTCCAAAGAGCGATGACATCGGGTGGTCTAAAATTAACATTTTCACTCAGTAGAATTGGCGGAGACTGAGCCTGCATCGGTGACAGGAAATTAGGGAGAGTAAGTGCGATCGCCAGTGCAACCCCATTGAGAAAACGTTTCATTTTTTGATCACCAAAGCACAGGGGATTTAAGCCCCCAACTTTAGGTGGGTTGTTTTTAGGCTGGGGATTTAAGCCCCAGCCTAAAAACTTCGCTGTCAACTGTCAACTGTCAACTGTCAACTGTTAATAATCCCTAGGATTTTGAATGTCAGCGGGCGATCGGCTTAATTTGTCAATCTTCAGCTTATAGGAAGAAGAACAAATTAAGCCTTGAGAAATAGGGAGGCTTAAAAAGACTGAACTAGGGGTTTATCGGCGATTGCTTCTAGTTTTTGGGACTGCAACAATTGCGTCCACTCGGTCTTCAGCCGCCCATCATCGGGTGCGAGGCTGCGCATTTGGGCGAGAGTCGCAAGAGTCTCGTACCAAATGCCATTTTTAGCATAAGCAATCAGCCTCGCCCTGGGGTCGGGATTTGCCAAATCGCTCTTGAGACTTGCCGATGGTTCAATTCGCTGCATCCATCCTTTAATAATATAATCTCCCGATCTTTCCTGAGGATCGCAAGCCAGTGCAAACGACCAGACATATCGCTTACCAACCTCAATATTTTTGGTCTTGTCTTTGTCAGAAAAGCTAACTCCCACAATTCCGGCTTTGTCAATTTTTAAACTAGATTCGTAGACTACTTCCGATTCATCTTCGTTTAGCAAAACAAACTCTACTTGAGCCGCAGGTTGAGAAACATATACAAAAAATGTAGGCGACTCTGTTAGCGTTAAGCCAATATTGCTTTCAGGTATTAAGGGAGTAATGAATAAACCCTCGCGCAACTGACAGCCTCGATGCGTCCCCCCTTGCCGATTGTCGGGCGCTGTGACATCTGGGGGTGTGAAATTAACATTTTGATCCAGGGGAGTTGGTGCAGGCACAGCCTGCATCGGTGAGAGCAAACTGGGGAGAGTAACTGCGATCGCAAATACAGCGATCACCAGTGCAGTAAAATGTAGAAAACGTTTCATTTTTACACCACATAGAATAAAAGTTGGGTTGGCATTTGTACTCCTGACTAGGAGTTTGAATCAAGCGCGGGCGATCGGCTTAATTTATCAATCTTCGGATCGTAGCAAGAAGGACAAGAGAAAGCCTTGACAAATAGGGAGGCTTAAAAAGACTGAACTAGCGGTTTGTCGGCAACTGATTCTAGTTTTTGGGACTGCAACAATTGCTTCCACTCGGCCATCAGACTCGCATCGTCAGGAGCTTGTCGCCGCATTTCGGCTAGAGTAGCAAGAGTCTCGTACCAAATCCCATTTTTAGCATAAGCGATCGCCCTAGTCATAGGGTCGGCATTTGCCAAATCGTTCTTGAGAGTTTCCTGCGGTTCAATTCGCTTCACAAACGCTTTAACAAAATAATTCCCCGACGGATCTTCATTGCAAGCCACCGAAAACGACCACTGATATCGCTTCTCAACCTCAAGAGCTTTTTGGCGCTCATCTTGGTTAGGAATACTGACCTCAACTATCCCTGGTTTGTCAACTTTGAAAGTAGTTTTGTAAACGTCGGTTCCTTTTCCATCTTCAGCTTGTAAAGTAAACTCAACTTGAGTAAAAGGGTGAGAAACGTAAGCCAAGAATGTTGGCGACTCTGCTAGGGTTAAACCAACATTGCTTTTAGGTATTAAAGGAATAATAGATAAATTTTTCGGACACACGCAAGGAGATGAATCCTGCGGACAAGTATCGCCTCGATGCGTCGCCGATTGCCTGTTGTCGGGGGCCTCTACATCTGGAGGTTTAAAATTAACATTCTGGCTCAGCAGAATTGGTGCAGGCACAGCCTGCATCGGTGGCAGCAAACTGGGGAGAGTAAGTGCGATCGCCAATACGGCGATCGCCAATGCAGTAAAATTTAGAAAACGTTTCATTTTTTCACCAAATTATAGAGATTTTATAGATCGCGGCTCTACTTTTAGCCCGGAGTTTTCACCTTCCTAGCGCGATCTGGTCAAGTTTTGATTTTTCACCAAAGCACAGGGGATTTAAGCCCCCACCTTGAGGTGGATTGTTTTTAGGCAGGGGCTTAAATCCCCTGCCTAAAAACTTCGCTGTCAACTGTCAACTGTCAACTGTTAAATCGCCATCAAAAGACCGACAAAAGTTCAAGAAATAGCGATATTTAAAGAAGCCAAAACCAGCGGTTGACCTGCCACTGATTCCAGTCCTTGGGACTGCAACAATTGCGTCCACTTGGCCATCAGCCTCGCATCCCCCGGTGTCTGTCGTCGCATTTGGGCTAAAGTAGCGAGAGTTTCGTACCAAACCCATTTTTAGCATAAACGTCGAGCCTCGTCATCGGGTCGGGATTTGCCAAATCGCTATTGAGAGTTGGCTGGGGTGCTATGCGCTGCACGAGCCCTTTCACAACTGTATCTGCCGATCGATCGTCCGGTTCGCAAACCATCGAAAACGACCACACGTAACGCTTGCCAACTTCCAAGGATTTCTTGCTGTCGTCCGTAACCGGAATGCTAATTCCCACAATACCCGATTTGTCAACTTTAAATATTTTTTTATAGACAACTTTGTCCTCGTTTTCTGTCAGCAAAGTCAACTCTATTTCTGCCGAGGTTTGAGGGAGATAGACAAAAAATGTGGGATAATCTCTGAGGGTTAAACCGATATTAGTTAGAGGCATTCAATGAGTAATAGATCAACCCGCCGGACAAAGATTGCTACCACAATATGTCCTTGCTTGTCGTCCGGGGGCTGTGACATCGGGAGGCTGGAAATTAACATTCTGACTCAGCACCATCGGCGGGGATTGTGCCGGCACTAGCGCAAGTGAACTGGGGACGGTAGATGCGATCGCAGATACGGCTACCGCAAGTGTAGCCCCATGTAGAAAACGTTTCATTTTTTTTGTACCTTTCACTATAATATTGCAAACATAGACACTCCCTGCTGGCGACCAATATTTTTGAGAAGCTAGTCTCAGAGCGCAGATACAGAAGTTGAACCTTGACATATCAATAACATTAATTAATTGGATCTGCAACTGGATTCTGGGGACGGCCAATCCAGGGGTAGAGGTCGCGACTATGATTCCATACACATTCGCTGATAGCGAACTGTAAAATTTTGTTACAAAGCGGTCGGAGTTTCCGGGTGATCTAAGATGGAAGAAGTCTCGTGTAGCTGGCTGCAAGTAAAATAACTGCTGTTCGGTGAAATAAGTCAAAATTTTATATTGTGGCAATGAGTAAAATATCTAACACAATTCGATCGGCAGCGACTCACTTGAGTCAACTGTATAAACCATCACTCTTCTTTGCTAGGTCTGTATTAATTGCCAGCGCGGCAGTAACATTATCGTTGGTCGGCGCCAAACACCTAGGAATACTCGAACCAGTAGAATTAAACGCTTACGACCAAATGCTGAGGTGGCGTCCAGAGGAAAAGCCAGACCCGCGCTTGCTAGTTGTAGGGATTACCGAAGGAGACATTCAGAAACTGAAACAGTGGCCGATATCCGATCGCAAAATAGCTGAAATCTTACAAAAACTGGAAAAAATGCAGCCGGCAGTCATCGGTTTAGACGTACTGCGAGACGTACCTTTAGGAGACGGGCGCGACGAATTAACTAAAGTTTTACAAAAAAGCGATCGAATTATCGGGGTATGTTTAGTCACCGATGGCAGCCCGGACAATCCCGGTTCTCCGCCTCCTCCAGGAATTCCCACAAACCGAGTGGGATTTGCAGATTTCGGCATCGACCCCGGCGGCATACTCCGCAGGGCTTTATTATTTATGAAACCGCCGACAATCAAGGGCGAATCTTCGGTAGAAAAACATCTTTGCAATGACAATTCTCAAGTTTTAACTTCCTTCAACCTCCAGCTATCACTCCGCTACCTGCAAAAGCAAAAAATTTCTCCCCAACTCGCACCAGATCAATCTTTATGGCTGGGTAAAACCAAATTAAAAAAACTAGAAACTAATGACGGAGGATACAGAAATATTGATAATAGGGGATATCAAATACTAATTAACTATCGCTCCAGAAGCAAGGTCGCCAACCAAGTCACAATTATGGATGTTTTAGAAGGGAAAGTTGATCCCAAGTTAGTTAAAGATAAAATAGTGCTGATCGGTTACACCACAGAAACCGTTAGAGATTTATTTTATACTCCTTACAGTGGGCGGCAGCAAAAAAACCAATTCATGCCGGGGATCGTGGTACACGCACAAGTAATCAGCCAAATTTTGAGTGCTGTTTTAGACAAGAGACCCATGTTTTGGTTTTGGCCAAAATGGGCAGAAATCCTGTGGATTTCGGGATGGTCAATTGTGGGAGGAACCGTGGCATCACGGATGGCTCACCCAGGGAAGTTGGCGCTGACATTCGGGGCAATGCTGTCGGGGTGTTGCGCGCTCGGTTTTGGGATTTTTCTGTTGGGAGGGTGGGTGCCTGTGGCAGCGCCAGCCTTAGCATTAATCCTAACTGGCGGCAGCATTGTATCAGCAGACAGATTTAGTAAATCGGGATACGGGAAAGTAATTAGCGATCGAGTAAAACAAGTCTTCAAAATCGAAATAGACCAAGCCCAAAAAGAACAGCAAGTCGCAGAAATTGTAGAATCAGATTTCTTTAAAGAATTGAAGATCAAGAAAGATGAACTGAAAATTAGCAAAAAAAATAGCTCTGAAAAAGCACCCTCGGAGACCCAAGAAATAACGGTCGGTGCTGCGGATATTCCCCAGGCTGAAAGCGAGGCAGATGAATACTTAGCTCAGTTGCAGGAAAATGCCAAAAAGTACAAGCAGCGCGCCACAACGACTGCATCGGAAAGCGACTCAAAAACGGAAATCGCGATCGATCCTGGCGTGAGTGCTAGTTCTGACCAAACCGAACCCGATGAGGGGTTCAGCGATTTGCAAGCCAGGGCAAAGCAGATGCGGCAGCGCAGGAGCGCAGACAAGAGGATAAAAGATGAAAAGATTGATACTTTAACAGACCAGGAGGATTTGAGAGACAAGGAAAATTGATAGAGAACTCAATGCAATCACGAATTGCATAATAATAATTGATTCTCCCCGTTTCTACCGGTCAAACTTGCAGAAGTTATCGTCAAATATGACTTACATTCCATTTTTACGCTGTTACAGTGGGCAAACTACTACGCCCTCTATCTCTCTTGCGAATCAGGTTGTTGAGATTACTTTTGGTTGTAGACTACAGTTTGATACGCCTCTGATTAATTCCTTAGTTTCTAGGGTCTGATTGATGGCAGACTTCGCAGCTAAGCAGGGTTCCCACCTATAGAGGACATACATCAACAACCGATCTCAATAAAAGTCCAGCATCTAAAAAACTTGAAAGTCCATAAATGACTAAACTTAAATAGATAATTGTTCAATCTTGGCAATACGCATATCATGTCTAAAATCATCTCTGTCCACTCTTACCGGGGTGGCACTGGCAAATCTAACATGACCGCAAACCTGGCATCTATTATCGCTCGCGGCGGACATAGGGTCGCCATTGTGGACACAGACATTCAATCGCCCGGGATTCACGTACTGTTCGGTTTCAGCGATAAAAACATGGATCGCTGTCTGAATGATTACCTGTGGGGCCGGTGTCCGATCTCGGATACGGCTTACAATGTGAGTTCGCTGCTGCCAAAATTAGCCCGTAACGGCAGCCTCTACCTGATTCCTTCGAGCATTAAAGCAGGGGAGATAGCGCGAGTGTTGCGGGAAGGCTACGACGTGGGACTGCTTACCGACGGCTTTCAAGAACTGATCGATGTTCTGAACTTAGACTACCTATTTATCGACACGCATCCGGGACTCAACGAAGAAACCCTGCTCAGCATTACGATTTCCGACATCCTGCTGCTGATTCTGCGTCCGGATCAGCAAGATTTTCAGGGAACGGCTGTCACGGTAGATGTGGCCCGCAAATTAGAAGTCCCCAAGATTTTGATCACGATTAACAAAGCCCCAGAATCCTTGGATTTCGACGATTTGAAGCGGCAAGTAGAGAGTATTTATGACATCCCAGTTGTAGGGGTGCTGCCCCACAGCGACAAGATGATGCTGTTAGCGAGCAAGGGGGTGTTTGCCTTGCACTTCCCTAAGGATCCTCTAACTCAGGTGGTGGAAGGGATTGCCAAACAGATTTTGGGATAATTTGATGCAATGAGAGCGGTGGGGTCTCAATTCCTGGGGCGCGATGTCCTGCAAGCGCGATCGCGAGTGCTGTGGAGGAACTTTTTCGGCGACAATATTTGCTTAAGGAGTCAGGAGAATGGCGACAAAATGAGATACAAATAGATTATGATAATTTGTTAAAAAACTTTAGGAGGAGAACTCATGGATTTTGACTGGCGCATACTAATAGTATTGAGTCCCGTTTTGTTGGCGGGCGGCTGGGCTGCATACAACGTCGGCACTATAGCTCTCAAACAAGTGGAGAAATTGTTGAATAAGGAAACTTAAACTCAGCATTTTCAGCGTAATTTCGTAGCCGACTGTTTGTTGAGATACAAAAACAGTCGGCTGATTTGTGCATTGGCTTTCAGCAGAGGGAGGGCTGATGCCATTTGAGATTTGAAATTTGAAATTTGAAAATAGCGCATAACTTACTACATCAGGGTTTGGATCAAGGGTAAAGCAGTTGCATCCTGTTTGGAAAATTGTATGATGTTTGGCCCTCGATCGCAATGTACGACTCCAGACAGATAGGGCCAAAGCCAAATAAAAGTTATAAAGAAAGTTGTCCAGAAACTGGGTGCGATCGACCAAAATATTTAGTAGCAAGCGATCCAGGGTAAGAGAAGCCAATTGGCAACAGTGCTGGTAAGCGCGTAACTGGAGAGCTTGATATTTTGCGATCGGCTCAGCATTTGTGATGAGATGGCGATACAAATATTTAGCAAGCACGTTCCCGCAGAAAATATGAGACAATCGCAAAAGTATTTGGTCTGAAAATCGCCCTACAAACTGCGAAGTTTAACCTGTAGGGAATATCGGTCAAATTGTCAATGTTTAACTCCTATATCTTTAGATAGATTATGCTTTTTCCCCGAGCTAGCGGCATTTTACTCCACCCGACATCTTTCCCCAGCCGATTTGGCGTTGGGGATATGGGAATAGAAGCATATCGCTTTATTGACTTTTTAGTAGAGAGCGACCAGCAATACTGGCAGATATTGCCACTGGGCCCGACAGGATACGGCAATTCTCCTTATTCGTGCTATTCAGCAATGGCAGGAAATCCGCTGATGCTGAGCCCGGAAATTATGCGGGACGAGCAATTGCTGAGCGATGAAGATTTAAATGGTTCGCCGGAATTTCCGCTGGATACTGTAGAATTCGATTGGGCGATCGCGCACAAAATACCACTGCTCAAAAAAGCCTGCGAAAACTTCAAAGCGAAAGCATCGCCGGTGGAGCAAAAAGAATTCTCGGGTTTTTGCCAAACCAAAGCGTTTTGGCTGGAAGATTATGCCTTATTTATGGCACTCAAAGACAGCTTCAACGGAGCTAGCTGGCACACTTGGGAACCAGAAATTGCCCGACGCAAACCGGAGGCGCTAGACAAGTGGCGGCAGCAGCTAAATACTGAGATTTATTACTACAAATACGTCCAGTTCGAGTTTTTCCGCCAGTGGACAGAGTTGAAACGCTATGCGAACCTGCGCGAAATTAAAATTATTGGCGACATTCCGATTTATGTAGCTCACGATAGCGCTGATGTGTGGTCGCATCCTGATTTATTTTGTTTGGATGAAGCAAGCGGAGAACCAGCTTTAATGGCGGGTGTTCCTCCGGATTACTTCAGCGCCACAGGTCAATTGTGGGGCAATCCTGTTTACAATTGGGAGGCTTTGGAAGCAAATAATTTTGAGTGGTGGGTGCAGCGTTTTGAAGCGCTTTTCGATTATGTAGATGTGAGCCGGATCGACCACTTCCGAGGATTTGACGCTTACTGGGCGGTGAAGCGCGGGCAGGATACTGCGATGGAGGGAGAGTGGATTAAGGCGCCGGGAACGGCTTTGTTTGAGGTAATTAATGAAAAGTTTGGGAACTTGCCGATTATTGCTGAGGATTTGGGGGTAATTACTCCTGAAGTGGAAGCTTTGCGCGATCGCTTCGAGTTTCCGGGAATGAAGATTTTGCAGTTTGCTTTCGGCGCGGGCCCTGGCGATCCTTTTTTGCCTTTCAATTACGTTCGCAACTGCGTAGTTTACACGGGTACTCACGACAATGACACGACTGTCGGCTGGTTCAATCAACTGCAACACTACGAAAGAGATGAGGTTTTGCGTTATTTGGGCTGCATCGATCCCCAAGGAATTCACTGGTCTTTAATTCGCATGGGTTGGTTTTCTATTGCTAATTTGGCGATCGTGCCGTTTCAGGATTTGTTGGGTTTGGATACGGACGCGCGGATGAATTTTCCGGGGAAAACAGAGGGAAATTGGGGCTGGCGGTATCGGCGCGAGGCTTTGAATTGGGAGGTGCGCGATCGGCTAAAAACCATGACTTACATCACCGGGCGCGCTCCCCAGAGAAATTGAACAAACATTGGTAATGGGTAATGGGTAATTGGTAATTGGTACTCAGTCAATAAAGACCGACATTCTAATTAAAAGCTATGGAGTTTCAGCCATTACCGATTACCGATTACCGATTACCCGTTACCCGTTACCCATTACCCATTAACCTTGATTTTTGGGCTTTGCTGAAGGCTTGGATTCGTCTGCGGTAACAACAACTTCTTTGGCAACTCCGGGTTCTCCGAGTTGTTCGGCTTGTCCGTTATTCACAGCAATCATTACCCCGCCGGCGTTACCAGCTACAACTACCAATTTGTTTGTGGCCTGCCAAGTGCGCACAGTGCCGACTGGCAAAGTTCCCTCAAACTGGGGTTTGCCATCAACTTCAATCTGGATCCAGGATTCTGCCTTAAAAGTGAGGCTAACCATGACTGGTTGATTGCTAGATTTATCTAAATTTTGACCAGTTCTTGCTGCTTCCAGAGCATCGTAACTATCGGCTTTATGATTTTTTAAGGCGCTCGATGTCTCAGCAAATAAACGAGCTTGTTCTTGCTGCTCAAGTGCTGGTTCTTTGGTTCCCGCACCGTTTTTTGCTGTCAGAGAACCGCCCATTAACTGAGATAAGACATTGACTGAACAGATAATTAGAAATGTGTAAAAGAGGTACAGGTGCATCGGCCGCAATTGTGGCCCATTCTGCCAGGATAGCTGGGTGGCCGATCGCGCTGGCGGTTCGATCGGGAAAAAGTCAGCAAACTGAGCTGCGTCCAAACCCATTGCTTCGGCGTACCGCTTGATCAAACCCTGAGTGTAAATGGGTTCGGGGAGTTGATCTAGTTGGCCGTCCTCGATGGCTTGCAGCAGATTGCGCCGAATCATGGTTACCACGGCTACTTTGTCCAAACAAATCGACTGCTGTTCCCGGTACTGGCGGAGTTGAGCGCCAATTTCCGCTAGCTTCTTCTGGGGTGGTTCTGGCTCTTGGGAGTGCTGTTTCTGCTTAGTTATTTTGAAGAATAAAAACAATAAATTCTTTGTCATCTGCTGTGCTCCTGGGGATTCAGTGGCACGCTGATTGATGTTAGGTTGACTAGATTCCATAAAAAAATAATTTCTGAATCTTCTAGGGGTCGGTAGCAGCCCGGTGGCAATATTGGCCCAGCGGGCGGCTGCAATTGAATCGGGCCAATGGCTGTGCGGTGCAGGCGCACTACGGGATATCCCAACTGTTCGGCGGTTCGCCGAATCTGTCGGTTTCTCCCTTCTGATAGAATGACTTCTAACAGAGTTTTGTCTCGCGCGCGATCGAGAACTCTAACTTTGGCGGGCAAAGTCTTTCTACCGGACAAGATGATGCCCTGACGCCAGGCTTGCAGTATGGGTTCCGGGGGATCGCCGAGCACCCAAACCTGATAAGTTTTGGCGATCGAGTGACGCGGATGGGTCAAACAAAATGTCAGCTTACCATCATTGGTGAGCAAGAGGGCGCCTGTGGAATCTGCATCTAAGCGTCCTACGGGGTGGATGCCTTGACCTGAGCGCAGTTGGGGTGGCAGTAGGTCGAGAACTTTCGATCGAGCTCTGGGATCGCTGCAAGTAGAAACTACGCCTGCCGGTTTGTTGAGCAACAGATAAAGCTCTGCCGGTCGATCCGTTGCTTTGACTGGGACTCCATCGACTTCGATGAAATCGCGATCGGGATTTGCCTTTTGTCCTAAATGAATAATATTGCCATTAACTCGGACTCGTCCAGCTACAATCATCTGTTCTGCAAGACGGCGAGAGGCAATGCCCCACTGGGCGAGGATTTTTTGCAGCCTTTGGTCAGACATGACGGGAGTGTGGAAACCGCCAACGGAGAGCGGTGGGGGGAGGAAGTACGACACGGTTAATGGATTAACCTTACTATCAATGCTCAATTCCTGGTTGGGAATAAATTTTAATGCTGGATCAATCCTTACAGGGCGTTGCGCCCGGTGCAGATTGTCCTTATGGCATAACCCTGAATGTTGTGCAAAAACTACGAGGAAAAGACTCGTGGCAGGCGATTGCCTGCACCCTTAGTTTGTTGCTGGTTTGAGATGTGTGGGTCTGACCCGACTATTCACCAACACTACCATAAAACCGGTACTGCTGGTTAATTTTATACGCTCGATCGCGAAATTTATCTGGGGATCGCATAACTCGCCAACTCAGGAGAGATCCTGAGGGGGGAAAGGGTGAAAATTTTGCTGCTTCAGGCGTTGCTGATTCCTGATTTCTGCTTCTTTGGTTATGTTATTTAGGGGTTACACTCATCAACCCGGTTATCAGGCAAAATCAAAGGTTGACGGCGATATATCTGTGCAGAAATCGGGTTTCTGAGGCCGGATGCGCGAGTCCTAGTTGAGTTTCTGTGCTTGAATATTAAGGGTTTGTATTCTGAAATTGTTTATGACTGTCGATCGTAACTCTCTTTTATTTGACAATAGAGCTGGCGCTGCTGGCGCTGCTGAAACTCCTAATCTCGGCGAGGAACCGGGGACACCGCCACCGAGCCAAGGCAGCCGGATCGCGAGTTCGGTGCTGTCTCCGGCGGTGCAGTTGTTGCTGCGATCGCAAGTTCAGCAGGTTGACGAGTTGAAGGTGAAAATTGAGGGGAGCGATCGACAAATTTTCAGCGGTGCGATCCCCAAGGTAACAGTGGCTGCGAGCGGTGCTGTGTATAAAGGATTACACTTAACAGAAGTTGCCCTAGAGGGCTGTGGCATTCGCATCAATCTCGGTCAAGCTCTCAAAGGCAAACCACTGCGGCTGCTCGAATCCATTCCCGTAACAGGCGTTTTGAGGCTCAGCCAAGCGGATTTGAATGCGTCGCTGAAAGCGCCTTTGCTGGCTGATGCTTTGAGCGAGTTTTTGCTACCAATGCTGCCGTTGACCGATCGCGAAAAGTCGCTGAAGTTAGAAAATTCGCAGATCACAATTGAGGCAGGGAAGTTGACGCTTTCGGCGACTCTTTTGGGCGCTGGCGACACGCAAATTCCTGTTGTATTGCGGACTGGTTTGCGGATAGCCAGCGGTCGCGAATTGGTGTTTGAAGCACCGGAAATCGAAGTTGATCTAGAATTAAAGAGCAGTGATGTCAATGATTTTAAAATTGATTTTGGGCAGGAAGTCGAGATTGAGGACTTAATTTTGAGTCCGGGGGAGATTGTTTGTCGGGGTTCAATTAGAGTTTTGCCTTAGCCGGATCTCACCCGATTAGACAGGATTGCATAAATCTTTGATTGATAGATCGACCGCAGATGAAAGGCAGATCCACACAGATCAACGCAGATGCTTTTCAAGATAGTTTATGACTTTGGCAATTCAAGTTTATTCGCTCCGACTTGTCAAAAGAAAGACTCGATCGCGGGCAATAACAAAGTCACAAAATAGTAGACTAATGGTGCGGTAAAAACATAACTGTCAGTGCGATCGAGAATGCCGCCGTGACCGGGGATCAACTGTCCCGAATCCTTAACCCCCGCGTCTCGCTTCATCATCGACTCAGTTAAATCTCCCAACAAACTAGCAACCCCAATCAACAGACCAAAAGCAGCCCCAGTATAGGGCCAGCCCGGCCATTGTAAATACCAAGACCCGGCGACGGCCACGGCGATGCTGCCGCAAACACCAAATACGGCACCTTCAACGGTTTTTTTGGGGCTGATGTGGGAGAGGCTAGTGCGACCGAAGAATTTGCCGACAAAGTAAGCGCCAATGTCAGCGGCCCAAATGCAGAAGAAAGCCAGCAGCAGCGAAGTGAATCCTAAAGATAGGTTGCTGTGACTTGTCCAAGACAGGGACGGGTGAATGTTAACGGGCGCATTGCTGGCTACTGTTTGGGAAAATTGGGTTGTAGCAATATTTGCCTGGTCGAGACCGACTCGCAGCCGTACCCAATAGCTGGGCAAATAACCGCCGTAGAACAATCCTAAAATTGAGGAGGCAATATCGGCAATCGTCGATAATTTAGGTTGGAATAACAGGTAGAAACAGATTAAGGTTCCGGCTAGGGGAAACATGGCGTCTACGAGTTGCGGGGCCAAGGCCGCAGTAATTAGCAGACCTTGACTGACAGCTAAGGTCGTTTTGGCAGCGGGTAAAATCCCTTTAGCCCGGGCTAATTCAAAATATTCCAATTGACCGAGGTAGACAATGACTCCAAAACCGAGGGTGAAGTACCATCCCCCCATAATAATCATTCCCAAAGCAAGGGCGATCGCAACTATTCCACTCAGGATACGAGACCAAGGCATAAAATGAATTTCTCACAGCAGATGGCGGGTCAGTCGATTTTAGATTTTAGATTTTAGATTTTAGATTTACAAGGGCAGATGAATCTGGGAGGTTGAACTCTTAGTCTAAAATTTTGGTTTTGGGCAGGGGTTAGTCGATTTGGGATTTGGGATGCAAGGATTGTTAAGGTACGGGTTTCTCGCTTGTACAGCCAACCGCATCACCAATTGGCGATCCAAAATCTCAACTCAGGCGATCGATCCAGCTATGGTCGCCCTTATTCTAAGTATGAACGTTAAGGGAACGTAAAAAAGGTTAAGAATTACATTTAGTATTTGATTCTCAGTCATACAGCGTCTGGGCCCACATCATCATCTTTAATTTCGCGCGTGAAGTATGTCAGTCTAATGACTGATGACGAATGACTAATGACGAATGACTAATGACTAATGACTAATGACCAATGACTAATGACCAATGACTAATGACTAATCCAGCTTTTCGCCGCTGAGAATGAAGATGGGGTTGACGGCGGCAAAGGTTTGACTCAGGCCGCGAGTCTCCAAACGGTTGACGGCGGACTGGACTACTTCGATGTTGCGGACTTGCAACTCGGCGAAGCTTTCGGAAAGGGCGTAAAGATTTTCTAAATTCGATGCTGTGGCGACAACTCGACCGCGGGGCTGCAAGTACCGCCAGACTTCCTTGAGAATCATTTTAATGGGGCGACCTCCTTCGATACAGACTCGGTGGGGGGCTTGGGATAGGTTTTCGAGGCATTCTGGGGCGCTACCTTCGATGACTTCTACGTTTTTGAGCTCGAATCGATCGCAATTTCTGCGAATCAAGCTGGCTACTTCTTCGTCCCTTTCGACGGCGATAATCCGACCTTTGGGACACAGCAAACCTGTTTCTACAGCAATTGTACCAGTACCTGCGCCGATGTCCCACACCACTGAGTCTGCTTGCAGCCGCAGGTGGGAGAGTAACAGCAGTCGGACTTCTCGCTTACTCATGGGAATTCCCGGTAAACGTTCAAATAAGTCATCGGGAATACCAGGAGTCACGTAGGGCCAAAGCATAGTTTTATTTTAGATTTTAGATTTTAGATTTTAGATTGAAGCCAGACCTAAGTTGGAAGTCAGAAAAAATAGAAATTCTCCCCTTTCTCCCCAATCCTTCATATTTACTGTCGCACAACCTTGAGAGTTTGGAGGCTTCTATCGCTGCAACCTGTGATTTTTCCGCCTGCTGCAAGGACTTGTTGCAGGTAGTCTAGGGCTTCTGGGGTAATGATTTCACCGGGCATCAAAACTGGTATTCCTGGGGGATAGGGACAGATGAGTTCGGCGGCTGGGCGATCGACCGCTTGGTCTATTCCTACCGTTTCCGCCGGGGAAAAGAAGGCCTCGCGGGGGGAAAGTGGGGGAGTGGGAGAGGGGGAGAGGGGGAGAGGGGGAGAAGGGGAGAGGGGGGGAATGGGAGAGGGGGAGAGTGGGGGAGGGGGAGAGGGGGAGAGGGGGGGAATGGGAGAGGGGGAGAGGGGGGGAATGGGAGAGGGGGAGAGTGGGGGAGGGGAAAAATCTTGCTTCTTGCTTGTTGCTTCTTGCTTAAATATCGAGCTATTAAATCCGTTAAATCCCGCACATTGATCGCTGCCGAACTTGCTTTTTTCTGCTAAAACCGTGAAAGCTTTAACTAGATTTTCAATATCTGATTCTGTATTTCCCAAACTTATAATAAATGTTAAATGCTGCGGCATGGGAAGTTCTGCTGTGACTGCGAGTTCCGAGTGTAGAATTTCATCGGCTGCAAATCCTGTGATGCCTAAATCGGATACTTTTACTGTTAGCCTGGTTCTGTCTAAGGCTGCAAAACCTGGTGTGTTTAACGGTTCTAAAACTGACAATCCGGGAATTTGACTAATGTGCGATCGCGCTTTGTCTGCTAATAGTAAAGTTTCAGCCATTAATTCCTTGCCGTGGAGGGCCATTTGTTGGCGAGCCGCGTCTAATGATGCTAATAATAAGTAGCTGGGACTGGTGGATTGTACTAGCTGTAATGCTCGATCGAGTTTTTGGATATTTATCCGATCGCCCTTGACGTGCAGCATCGATGCTTGTGTCATTGCACCGAGGGTTTTGTGGATTGATTGTACCGTTAAATCTGCCCCGGCTGATAGGGCCGGTTCTGGTAAGTTTGGGTGAAAGTTAAAGTGCGCGCCGTGGGCTTCGTCTACTAATAACGGGATGTTGTATTGATGGGTAATTTGGGCGATCGCCCGCAAATCCCCGCAAACGCCGTGATAGGTTGGGTAGACGACCATGACTGCTTTCGCGTCGGGATGTTGTTTTAGGGCTGCTGCTGTGGCTTCTGGGGTGATGCTGTTGGCAATATCCCAAGTGCGATCGTACTCTGGAGCAACAAAAATCGGAATTGCACCGGATAAGATTAAGCCGGATATTGCCGAGGAGTGGATATTTCGAGGCAAGATAATTTTATCGCCGGGCCCGCAAGTCGCTACAATGGCTGCGATGATTCCGCAAGTCGAACCGTTTGCTAAAAAGCGAGTTGAGTCTGCTGCAAATGCTGCTGCTGCTAACTCTTGAGCTCGCGCAATTGCACCTTCTGGGTTGAAGAGATTGTCTAATTCTGGTAATTCGGGCAAATCTGAGCGAAATACTGCGGCACCGAATAAGTCCACTAGCTGCTGGGAGATGCCTTGTCCGCGTTTGTGTCCGGGGGCGTAAAATGGGCTGTGATGGTGGTTTGTGCGATCGCGCAGGGCATCTAATAGCGGTGTTTGTTGTTGAGAGTTTGGTGCTGACACACTTATACCATTTTAGATTTTATATTTTAGATTGGGGATGACTGACTGGATCTTCCCTACAGTTGCATTTTTTTTGAGAATTGTATTAATTTTGATTACTGTATTTGATATTTGGTTTAATACCGAAGGCATAGTTTCATGCGGGCGTAACAGTAAATTATAGCTATTTAGATAGATGTGTTACCCGCATTTTTTAGTTTAAATTATTAAAATAAAACAATACCACAACTTAGTTATTTTTGGTTTAATAAATAGCTAAAAGTGGCGACTAAATGTTTGTAAAACATCTCTTAAGCTGAGCGAAGCACTAACATGATTTTTCCCAACCCTACTCCATTTCCAGGCCCGCAAATTCCCGGTACCGAACCGGGGCTGCCGGAGATTCCCGCATCGCCACCGGTGCCGGGCCCCGTACCAGAACCGATTCCCGGCCCCGTACCAGAACCGGTACCTGCGCCAATTCCGCAGCCAATTCCCGCACCGGTGCCGGAAACTATACCTTATCCAATTCCTCAAACAGTTCCGGGGCCGATTCCTCAGACAATTCCTGAACCAATCTAAATTATGTAGGACTTACGCACATATTCCCGGTTTTTGGGGAAAATCTGGGTTTCTCACCCCGCGTCCGTAAGTCCTGTCCGATATATTGCTGATACTTATGATATTTTGAGACAGTGAAGTGATATGTTTCTAAATAGCTATGCTTACTGCCGGAATTGTCGGACTGCCTAATGTTGGCAAATCTACTTTGTTTAATGCTCTGGTTGCTAATGCCAAGGCGACTGCTGCTAATTTTCCTTTTTGTACGATCGAACCCAATACGGGTATCGTGGCAGTACCCGACGAACGGTTGAAGGTGCTGAGCAATATTGGTAATTCTGCCCAAACTGTGCCGACGCGGATGGAGTTTGTCGATATTGCGGGTTTGGTGAAGGGTGCGAGTCAGGGGGAAGGGCTGGGAAATCAGTTTTTGTCTCACATTCGGGCTGTGGATGCGATCGTCCATGTTGTCCGTTGTTTTGACGATGATGATATCATTCACGTTGCGGGTTCTGTCGATCCCCAACGAGATATTGACATTATCAATCTGGAACTGATTTTAGCAGATTTGGCTCAAATTGAACGCCGGCTCGATCGCACTCGCAAACAAGCCCGCAACAATAAGGAAGCTCAAGCAGAAGTGGACGTGCTTGAAAAATTGGTTGTAGTTTTGAATGCCGAAAAACCCGTGCGCCAGTGCAGTTTAACTGACGAAGAAGCTGAATTAGTTAAAGGTTTAGAATTGTTAACAAACAAGCCGATTATCTATGCGGCTAACGTGTCTGAAGACGATTTGGGAACTGGAAATAGCTATGTCGAACAAGTGCGGGAAATAGCAGCTAAAGAAAATGCTAAGGTTGTCATAGTTTCGGCGCAAGTTGAGTCAGAATTGGTGGATCTACCAGAAGAAGAACGGGCGGATTTCTTAGAATCTCTGGGGGTGAGTGAAGGTGGCTTAAAATCTTTGATTCGAGCTACTTACGACTTATTGGGTTTGCGGACTTATTTCACTAGCGGGCCGCAGGAAACTCGCGCTTGGACGATTATCGCCGGAATGTTAGCACCGCAAGCTGCGGGGGTGATTCACTCCGATTTTGAGCGGGGTTTCATCCGGGCCGAAACTGTAGCTTATGAAGATTTGGTTGCTACGGGCGCGATGAATGCTGCTAAGGAAAAAGGCTTAGTTCGCAGTGAAGGAAAGCAGTATGTTGTACAAGAGGGCGATGTGTTGTTGTTCCGATTTAATGTTTAGTCTTTTAAGGAGATAAGTAAATGGATATCGTTTCGCTGGCAATTGCTTGGTTGGTAACATCGGTGAGCTTTTTTATTATTTCCAAGTTGCCCATCGGGGTGGACATTGACACTTTCGGAAAAGCGATGGTTTCGGCGGCAGTTTTTGGATTGCTGAATGCTTTGGTGCGGCCGCTTTTTGTAGTTTTTGGTTTTCCCTTTGTATTGGTAACTTTTGGTTTGTTTATGATTGTTATCAATGCTGCAATCTTTGGATTGGCTGCTTGGCTAGTCGATGGATTTCGCTTGCGATGGGGAATTTGGAGTGCTTTGTTGGGCGCTGTAGCCCTCGGTTTTATTAACTCTATTCTTTATCAGTTGTTGAGTACGCTGCCAAGTGTACGGTAGATAGAGAAAGTAACGCGGAAGGGGCGGGTTTATCTGTCTTGTTAGCTATAGCAAATATCCCCGGCTAAACCCGCCCCTAATGACTAATGACTAATGACCAATGACCAATGACTAATGACTAATGACCAATGACTAAAGACCTATGATGAGTAATTGTCAGGGATAAAAGCATCTCGACTGCGACTATTTTCCACAGGCCAGTCTGGATGTTCCCCGCCGATAATCAATTCTTCAACCGTCACGAATTCTTTGCTTAGTTGCTGGAAAACATTAATTAAAATATCGATGCCGATAGCGTCGCTAGTTCCTAAATCAAACCAACAGCGAGCCCAAGCACCTTGATACTCCATTTCTCCCATATTGTGCATCAAAGCCATCATGCTTTGGTCGGCTAGATTAACATCGTAATCCATGTCACTGATATCTAAGCCTTCATCTTGAACTTGCAAATTTTCTGCATTAAATCCCCCTAGTTTTCCCAAAAAAAACCAAGAGTCAAATACTTCTTCAACATACTGTTTTTCACCGTTTGAAGGCACGTTGCTAAACTTCAGCCAAATCCAGAGGTCAAAGGGGTTAAACTCGCGAAACTGTACTTTCATGGTTTTTTGGTATTTTTATAATGGTGGTAAAGCCGTCGGCCCCCAGATGCCACCTGCATCTCTAATTTTATCGCGCATTGGGTCGCAGTTGCGAGATTTGCTGTCGAGACGGTTGCGGGTTTTGCACTGCTGAAAGAAGATTTCGGCTACTAAACTGCGCGGTAGTTGGTCTGGTTTGACTAAGGCTGCGTCGAAGTTTTGGCGGGCTTCTTCTAGTAAGGTTTTGCTGCTGTCTTTCCCTCTGGCCTCGGAAAACAAGATTTGTGCTTTGAGATAAAGAATTTCTGGATTGTTTGGTGTTTCTGCTAGGGATTTGTTGGCAAATTCTAGGGCGCGATCGTATTTTTTCAAGTCTCGATAGCCTACTGCCATGCCGCGATAAGCTAAGTAGCGGGGAGAAGCTTTTTCTTCGAGTCGTTTAATGGCTTCGCTGGGGTTGGAAAAGGGCAGGTTTGTGGCTAGCATTAAGTCCATGTAGCCTTTAAGCAGGTTGAGTTCTGGGTCGTTGGGAGCTATTTTTTCGGCTTCATCTAGGTATTGAAATACTACTCGCAGTTTGTTGAGTGCTTGGGGCGCGCCTTTGGCTGTTCCTTCTTGGGCTATGGCATTTGCTCCTTCTAGAAAGTGACCGACTGCTGTGTATAGGTTACCGCGTAATGGGTTGGTTTTGCTCAAGTTTTCGCCTACTTCGCGGGTTTTTTGCGCGTAGGAATTCATCGACTTGAAGTCCTGCTCGATGTAGGATAGGGAGGCTGCCATTGCATAGGCTAGCGGCTCGTTTGGTTCGGCTAATAGTGCTTGTTGAACTTGGACTTTTGCTTGTTTGTAGTTTCCTTGTTCAAACATTGTTTTGAAGGCTGCTTCGGTGTTTGGCCCGATCGCCTGCTGGTTGCTGCTGCGAAAGGGATCCCCCGCTACTGCGGAGTTAATGCAGATGCTCAGGACGATCGCACTTGCTCCAAGGG
This sequence comes from Microcoleus sp. A2-C3, assembly GCF_036706065.1. Taxonomy (NCBI): domain Bacteria; kingdom Bacillati; phylum Cyanobacteriota; class Cyanophyceae; order Oscillatoriales; family Microcoleaceae; genus Microcoleus; species Microcoleus sp. A2-C3. Next base: position 93,430 of record NZ_JAUBVX010000001.1, read on the forward strand.
CGATCGCCCGCACTGTCTGTTTAGAATTTAACATTTGTTTCCCAAGCGATGCTAAAGGGTTTTTTGTCATTGTCAATTCCCACTGGTGTAATATAGTCTAAACTAGAAACCTATGAGTTGCGTTCTCAGAGCTAGAGAGCCGCGACCAAAAAAAGAATTGAATTTGCTTGATTTTTTGTTGTTCTTGCGGTATATTTTAATAATGGGGTGTGAATTTTAATATATCAACGCAAAGATTTCCATTGTTAAACTATACCATAAAAAATGTCAAATATCAAACGCCAAGGCTGAAAAAACAGAAATTTTTGTAAAGATTTATGTAAAATGAATTTGGGCGATCGGCAACAACCATAAACAGCCTTAACTATCAATAGGACAAGCAGGAGTTCCCTCATCCAACAATAACTATTTTTCTGAATGCCAACTGCCAACTGCCAACTGCCAACTGCCAACTGCCAACTGCCAACTGCCAACTAACAACTGCCATTAATGCTTTATCTAAAAAACTTAGTTTATCATCCTACAGCCTGTCCGAATGCTATTCTTAAAAATGTTAACTTAGAACTGCCATCGCAGCAAATGGGGCTGATTGTAGGCCGCAGCGGTTCCGGCAAAAGTACGCTATTAGAAATATTAGCAGGTTTAGCAGAAAAAACTAGCGGCGATATCCGCTGGCGCGAGCAAGAATTAACACCGGAACACTTGCAACAGTTAGGAGGTTTAGTGTTCCAGTTTCCCGAAAGGCATTTTTGCGGAGGCACAATTTTAGAAGAATTGCGGTTGGGGCATCCTGAATTGGGACAAGAACAAATTAACTCAGCAATGGCAGAAGTGGGACTAGGACATTTGCCACTGAAGGCTTCCCCGCACGCTTTGAGTGGTGGACAACAGCGGCGGGTAGCCCTAGCCGTGCAGCTAATTCGCCAGCCGCATTTGCTGCTTTTGGACGAACCGACGGCGGGTTTGGATTGGTCGATGCGCCGGCAGTTGGTAAGCTTGTTGGGTAAGTTGAAAAGTCACTGGACTTTGTTGATTGTCACTCACGATGCTAGCGATTTGTTGGGTGTTGCTGATAAATTTTGGACTTTAGATCATGGCGATTTGCAGGAGGTCGATCGGGCTAAGTTAGAAGCTAAGGAAACGAGTTTTGTTTAGGTATTTTTTAGGTTTGACTCGATTTTACGGCGAATAGAATTCGCGCCTACACAAACAATGTCCGCCTGCGCGGACTGAATAAAAGAGTAGAAATAAAATTCGCATTTAGCTCTTCTCCTATCCAATTGCTAGGGATAAACAAAAGGTTCGTAGTGAGGACTTTAGTCCTTCTTGATGCGGACTAAAGTCCTCACTACGAACCTGTCTTAGAAAAAAATGGTGAATATAATTTACCTGCGAAACGAATTCAGCCGATTATAACGGCATATAAAAGTTACAAGAGAATCAGATGAATGAGATTGAAATGCCCGTGTTGCCTGAAATGAATGAGTTGTGGCAACAAACGCTGAATTGGCAGCCGAATGAGTCGCAGCAGCAACAATTTCAGCGGCTTTATGAGTTGATTGTTGAGGGAAATCGTTCCTTGAATTTAACTCGAATTACTGAGCCTGTTGAGTTTTGGGAAAAACATTTGTGGGATTCTCTGCGGGGAATTTCGAGACTGTTGCCAGCTAATCAAAATTTGGCGGAAAATAACGATTCTCCCGCTGAATCGGTGTTGAAAGCGATTGATATTGGGACTGGTGGCGGTTTTCCGGGTTTGCCGATCGCGATCGCCCTGCCGGATTTATCTGTCACCTTGCTCGATTCGACTCGCAAGAAAATTACTTTCTTGGATACTGTTTTGCCGTCTTTAGGGATCACAAATGCTGTGACTTTGCTGGGTAGAGCCGATGAAATTGCCCGACAGTTGCCGCACAAACAAGCTTACGATTTAGCTCTTCTGAGGGCTGTTGGTGCCGCTTCTGTGTGTGCTAAATGCGCCCTGCCACTGCTGAAAAATAATGGTTTGGCTGTACTTTACCGGGGGAATTGGACGGCGGAGGAAGAGACGGATTTGCAAAGTGCGATCGAGCGTTTGGGCGGCACCGTCGAGTCAGTCGAATCATTCACAACGCCGACGAGTCAGGGCGCGCGCCACTGCGTTTACTTGCGGAAAACTGTACAGCAGTTCGATCGCCCCATTCTATAGTAGGGACATGGCACTGCCCATTAGTGTCAACTTAAGCCTGAAAACCTTTGTATCTCTCGTTTTTAGCAGAGGCCAGATCCCCCTAAATCCCCCTTAATAAGGGGGACTTTGAGAATGCTCTTGTCCCCCCCTTCTTAAGGGGGGCTAGGGGGGATCTGGCCTGGTAAACAGCAGTCTGTAACTACGTTTGACGTTAAGTTGACACCTATGGGCACTGCCGTGTCCTGTATTTGATCTAATTGAAAACTAACCGATCGCCTTTTCGTAGCGCTTGTTAACTTCCGTCCAATTAACCACATTCCACCAAGCTTTCAAATAGTCGGCGCGGAGGTTTTGATAGTTGAGATAATAAGCGTGTTCCCAAACATCATTGCCCATGATTGGATAGTTGCCATCCATGAAAGGAGTGTCTTGATTAGCAGTAGTTGCAATCTCTAGTTTGCCTGCTTTATTGCGAACCAGCCAAACCCAACCACTGCCAAAACGCTTAGTACCGGCCTCATTAAATTTGGCTTGAAAATCCTCAACACTACCGAAATTTTGCTTAATTGCTGTGGCAATTGCGCCAGTAGGTTCGCCGCCGCCTTTAGGACTCATGATTTCCCAAAACATACTGTGATTGAGGTGTCCGCCGCCGTTATTTCGCACGGCTGTGCGAATATCTTCCGGTACTTTGCTCAAATCTCTGAGCATATTTTCCGCACTAATATCTTTAAGTTGCGGGTGTTTGCTGACAGCTTCGTTGAGGTTTTTAACGTAGGCGGCGTGATGTTTATCGTGGTGAAATTGCATTGTCCGCGCGTCGATGTGCGGTTCTAAAGCGTTGTATTCGTAAGGCAGAGGTGGCAGTGTAAAAGGCCCTGGAGTTTGAGCTATTTTTGTGTCTTTGGGGGCTGAACTTGCTTGCACTACATTATTTCCTGATGCTTGGCAAGCACCTAGGGTAATAGATCCGACGCTAGCTGTCAGCAAATACAAGAAATCTCGGCGTTTGAGATTCATAAAAGATACCTAAGTTGATTATTAACTGTTTGATCTCAGATTAAAGCAAAATGGGAAGGTGTTTGGAAAAAAAAGTTATATCGCCCGAATGGATGAGACGGATGGGTGATGGTTGTGAGAGTTTTTTCAGTATACGCTAATTGTGTGCGCCTGAGTCAAACTCATGTGTTCCGGTTAACTAACCCGATTTCTTTGTTGAAACCGGGTTTTTTTTGATTATTCTTGGGAAAGACGCTGCACGGATTCGCCTCCAAAAAGCTGATCTGCTGCTTGCAGAATACCAGGAATTTTGGCAGCGTGGGGGCTGTGGGCGAGACAGCGGCGCAAGTCTAATTCATCCAGGCGATCGGCTTTTTTGCCCGGAAACCAGTGGCTGGCGTTACCCAAAAGGTTGTAGCGCATCTTGCAATAGTCGATCGCATCGTAAGCATTCGCCAAATTCCACAGCCACAAAATCACTCGAATGTTAACCTCTCCGGGAGTATTTTCGATAGTTGGTAAACCGACATCCCAAGTCTTAAACCAATCTTCTCCTAATTTATCAATCGCTGCCTTTTCCAACCTTGCTAATATCGGCGGCAACAATTCATCGGCTCTATCTAACAATTCTACAGCTTTCAGATGCTCGTTAAAATCTTCAGGTTTTGCAGCGCCCAAACTCAAAGTATGTACATGAGGATGCGACAAACAAAACAAATCATTAAACACCATCGGACTCAGAGGATAGCACAAATCAACCAATTTTTGCGATGGGTTGTAGAGTTGACCGCCTTTGTCAGAAGGGCTGATAATAAAAACGCCCATATCGTGACGTTTTGCCGCTTCAATTGCGGGCAAATTAATTTGATTGATGTAGTACCAGTGCAAGTTAACATAATCAAATTGATTGGTTTCAATGGTTTTGAAAATCACATCCGTAGGCCCGTGAGTTGCAAAACCAATAAACCGAACTTTGCCTTCTGCTTGCAATTGTTTAGCAACATCCATGCAGCCGCCGGGACGCATGGATTCCTCTAGCAATTCCCACGTATTAATGCCGTGTAAAGAAAATAAATCGACGTATTCTAGTTGCAAATAAGCTAAGGATTTATTAAATTCTTCGCGAAACTCCTGGGAGTTGGCTTGGGGATTTACTTTAGTTTGAACTATCAATTGTTCGCGTGGAAACTGGGGCAAAATCAAGCCCAACTGCATCTCGGAAGTGCCGTAACCGCGAGCAGTTTCTATGTGATTGATGCCGCATTCGATAGAATAGCGAATTGTGGCTTCTACATTTTGTTGATTGTCTGGTGGAATCTCATTTGCTGGCACGTCTTGCCATTTGTGGTGATATCTCATGCCGCCGCAGGAAAAGACGGGCATGGATAATTCTGTGCGGCCGAATCTGCGATATTGCATGATCAAAAAGAGGGAAGAAGGAAGAAGGAAGAAGGAAGAAGGAAGAAGGAAGAAGGAAGAAGGAAGAAGGAAGAAGGAAGAAGGAAAGCATCGGCATTCATTATACCTGTTACATTCCCTCGTCATAACAGGAAAATATCTGCGTTTATCTGTGTTTATCTGCCTTGTATCTGCGGTTGACCTCTTAATCTAAGATTTATGGAAAAGGTCTAGTCAACTGGTGCGCATTGCGCACCCTACAATAACTATTTAGAAATTTCCCGCACTACGGGTTTACCGTCTTTGATTTCGCCGACTAAAACCAAATCTGTACAGTTAACAAACAAGCCATTTTCTAACACGCCGGGAATATTATTCAAAGTTTTTTCTAATTCCGCAGGATTGTCAAGGTTGTCAAATTGAACGTCTATTACCATGTTACCTTGGTCGGTAATTACTGGGCCTGCTTTTCTGATTCCCATGCGGAGTTCTGGTTTGCCTCCCAACTTTTCGATAGCGCGAGTAACGGGGGTGATTGCCATCGGTATAACTTCGATGGGTACGCGAAAAGTCGAACCCAATTTATCGACCATTTTGGAACTGTCAACTACTACAATAAATTGAGCGGCGAGACAATCGACAACTTTTTCGCGGGTGTGCGCCGCGCCGCCACCTTTAATTAAGTTGAGGTGGGGATCGACTTCATCAGCGCCGTCTATAGCTACGTCAATTCTGTCAATTTCGTCGAGGGTTGTCAGCGGTACTCCGTATTGTTTGGCTAATACTTCTGATTGAAAGGATGTCGGGACTCCTTTGATATCTTTGAGTTTTCCTGATTTTATGCGATCGCCCAACGCTTGAATAGTATAAGCTGTAGTTGACCCCGTGCCGAGTCCGACAATCATACCTGATTTTACGCGATCGGCTGCTGCAAAGCCGACTTGCTGTTTCATCAATTTTACGGGATCTTGTTCTGTGGTCATGTTCGGTATTCCTCAATAGCTTTAAGATTATATCATTTATTATGGATTTATTTAACCGCAGAGAACGCAGAGAACGCAGAGAGGAAGAAGCAGAAGAGACGGCACTCGCAAATTGTTTCAAGTGGGAAATTCTCTCTTTATTCTCTGCGCCCTCTGCGCCCTCTGTGGTTAAACAAAAAAAATCTAGTTCACAAATCGGCGGATAATTGCCATAATGAAAATCGGTTTTCTGGATACCTACACTTGGGATTATAATATTGAAACTCCTTATCGCGAAGCTTTGGGCGGCACTCAGTCGGCTATTTGTTATTTGGCTGAGGCGTTGGCTGCGCTGGGAAATGAGGTATTTTTACTTAACAATACTTCCGAGTCTGGGATGTGGCGCGGTGTTGATTGCAGACAACGGGTAGGGGATAAAGCTAATTTAGAATTACTGCGATCGCTCGATTTTTTAGTTATAGTCAATATTGTCGGCAAAGCGCTGGAAATTAAGCCGCTTTTGGGCAAAGATACTAAGTTAATTTTGTGGATTCATAACGAACCAGGCTTTGTCTTTCTTGAGAATTTTAATAATCGTGAAGAAGTTAATGCTTGCGATGCGTTTGTTTTTGTCAGCGACTGGCAGCGCGAGCAATTTCACGCTCGTTTTGGGCTTGACTCGCATCGCAGTTATGTTTTAAGAAATGCGATCGCACCTTGTTTTACTAACATTTTTCCCGATAATATTTCAATTCTATCTCAAAAATCTCTGCCACCAATTATAGCTTACACTAGCACTCCTTTTCGCGGACTGGATATCTTATTAAAAGTCTTTCCCGAAATTCGCCAAGCTGTCCCCGGCACCAGATTGAAAGTATTTTCGAGTATGAAAGTACACCAAATAGATGACAATGATAACGAGCTTTTTTTCGGTAAACTTTACCAAGAGTGTCAGGCAACAGAAGGCGTCGAGTACGTCGGTTCCGTACCGCAACCCGAACTCGTCCGGCAACTGCGTTCAGTCGCGGTTTTAGCTTACCCGAATACCTATTTGGAAACGTCATCGATTGCCGTGATGGAGGCGATGGCTAGTGGTTGCCGGATTGTGACGAGTGATTTGGCGGCTTTGCCGGAAACAACGGCTGGATTTGCGCGTCTAGTTTCCATGTCAGGGGTGGAAAATTTAGCATCTGTGACTAATTGGAAGCGTGCCGGCCAACCGGATTGGGAGGGATATACCAGGCGGTTTGTTGAGGCGATAGTCGAAGTTTTAAAAGAGTGTACTGGTGCAGGCGGCGCAACTGCTGAAACTGAGCTGAGACAGCAGGTAGAATATATAAATAGAGGGTGTATTTGGTCTGGACGAGCCAGAGAGTGGGTAGAATGGTTGAATAGTATTAGTGTAAAACCTGTAAGAGTGGCAGAGCAAATGATAACAGAGTTTTTGGTGGATTTAGAATCAGCTCAAGCATATTTTGTCAAGGGAAATCGCCTGAAAGATACAGGAGATATCGGTGGCGCAATCGAGAATTATCAGAAGGCTTTAGAGTGCAATCCCAAAGATGCGGAAGTTCATAAGAAGTTGGCGGAAGTTTATGTTTTGCAAGGAGAATTTGACCGGGCGATCGCCCAATGTAACCTCGCCATCAAATTTCAACCGAATTTTGCGGCCGCTTACTTAACAATGGGCAATACTCTGCACGCTCAAAACCATCTGGAAATGGCGATTCAAGCTTACTTGCAAGCTTTAGAAATTCAGCCACAATTTGCCGAAGCTAGTGCGAATCTCGGCAGTATGTATTACAAGTTAGGGCAATTGGCAGAGGCGGCAATTGCTTACCAAAAAGCTGTTGCTATTAATCCCCGTTTGTGCTCTGTTCATTTGATGCTCAGCAGCGTTTTACAGCAGCAAGGAAAGTTAGATGCAGCAATTTCTTGCTGTCAAAAAGTGCTACAACTGCAACCGGGAGATGCCAGCGCTGCGGACAAATTATCGAGTTTAATCGCCCAAAAACAGCGGGAAACTACCGATAGCAAATTTCTAGAATTAGAAACGGAATCTGACGAGCAAAAACCAGTATCTGTCAACAAAGATGAAGGCTATGGATTGCAGCCTTCGAGTATCAATTTGCCGCCAGCGCCCACTCCTGAAAATTTAAATACTCCGTTTACAAACCCTGCTGAAATTTCCGAACAAGTTACTTCGCTGAATGTTCCAGATAGCACACAACTTGCTAATTTTCAAGCAGTAGAACAGTACAAAAAACTGGCAGAAAACTTTTTAGTTAAAGGTAAAATTCAAGAGGCAATCGCTGCGTGCCACCAAGCGATCAAAATTCGACCTGATTATATCCATGCTTACGTAACTTTAGGCAATGCTTTGCAAGCGGGAGGCAAAATTGAAGCTGCGATTAGATCCTATTCTCAAGCCCTAGAATTGCAGCCAAATTTTGCGGAAGTGCGCGCCAATATCGGCAGTATGTATTTCAAAATGGGGCGTTTGGAAGAGGCGATCGCACATTACCAACAAGCCATCGCCCTGAGTCCTGATTTAGCGGGTGCTCACTGGAATTTAGGCAAAGTATATCACAAACATGGCAACGTCGAAGCTGCGATCGCCTGTTTTCAGAGAACATCCGAACTCAACCCGCAACTGGTGGGCGCAGACTTCCACTTTAACCTCGGAAATCGGCTTTTTGGTCAAGGCAAGCGCGACGAAGCGATCGAAAGCTACGAAAAGGCGATCGCCATTAAACCAGATTGGGCAGAGGCCTATGGTAACATCGGCAGCGCGCGATCGCAACAAGGCAATCTCGATGCCGCCATCGCTTCCTACCAGAAAGCCGTAGCCCTCAAGCCGGAATTAGAAGTGCTGCACTTCAATTTAGCCAATTCTTTCATGCAGCAATACAAGTACGAAGAAGCGATTACTAATTACCAAAATACTCTGAAAATTAAGCCCGATTGGCCGGAAGTTCACGCGAACCTCGGCAGTTGTTTTTCCATGCAGGGGCGGCTGGAAGAAGCTTTAGCCAGCTATCAGCAAGCTTTGACACTAAAACCGGATTGGGCAGAGGTTTACTGCCGGATGGGACACATTCAGAAGCAGGATAAGCCGTTGGATGCGATCGCATATTTTGAAAAGGCGATCGAATGCAACCCCAAATACAGCGAAGCCCACCAACAACTGTGCGACTTACTAAGCCACTCCACCAACCTCGCCAGAGCCCGCAGCGTCGCCGACAAATACTGCGAATTTTGCGGCGACAATGCCCCAGTCATGTCAGCCACAGCCTACGTTTTTTCCTACCTCCAATCAGGAGTTAGCCAACAGGCAATTCAGAAACTAGAAGAAATCGAAAAACTCTGCTACGAAAAAGTCGAAACCTTTAGTGTTATCGAACTCAAACTGCTTTACGAAATCTTCCTGTTTGCAGTTTCACACCTGCGAGATCACCGTGAAAAAAATGCCAGTTTCTACCGACTAATTGCCAAAGAATACTACCAAAAAGCCGTCCCGCAGCGGCAGCAACCCAACAGAATCAAATCCGCAAATTACCTCACAAAACAACAGCCATTAAAAATCGGCTTCCTTTCCAAACACTTCCGCCGCCACTCAGTAGGTTGGTGCAGCGAAGCCTTAATTCGCGAATTAAGCCGCATCACCCCCCACGTTCACCTTTATGTAACAGGTAAACTCAACCGAGATGAAGTTACGCAACGGTTTGAAGATATGGCCGGCAAGTTTTACTGGCCGAAAAAATATCCCAACGGCTTTGCTGACGGTGGCGAAATCCTCGCCGAAGTAGTGCAAGACGATTTGGATGTTTTGATAGATTTAGACTCGATGACAGTCCCGACAAATGTCGAAGTGCTGCACCAATATCCGGCGGGGATTTGCGTTTCTTGGTTGGGATTCGACGCGCCCTATATTTCGGATAATCACTATTTTCTATGCGACGAACATACTCACCCCCCAGGTGTTGATCAAAATTACTTAGAACAGTTAGTGAGATTGCCTAATTGTTCGGTAGCAATTGGCGAATTGCAAAGCATTCCTGTGAATCGAGAGGCGATTAGAAATGCTCTGGGAATTGGCTTGGAGCAAATGGCTTATCTCTGTGTTGCGCCAGGGAGAAAAACTAATCCTGAAATGGTGCAAGCTCAAGTTAGAATACTTAAGGAAGTACCAGATAGTATGTTGATTCGCAAGGGCCAAGGCGATCCAGATATTATTCACAGCACTTATCGGGAAGAATGCGATATTCAGGGAGTAGATTTTGCTCGAATTAAGTTTATCGGCCAAACCAGAAGTGAAGAAGAACATCGCGCTATTTATTATGTAGCTGACGTGCTGTTAGATTCCTATCCTTATAATGGTGGGACTCACAATTTAGAGGCTTTGTGGGCGAATTTGCCAGTGGTAACTAGATCCGGCGACCAATATCTTTCACGGATGGGTTATGCTTTTCTAAAAAGTGCAAATCTTGATGTGGGTGCGGCTTGGAGTTGGGAAGAATATACGCAGTGGGGAGTTAAGTTTGGCCGCGATGCTAGTTTAAGAAATGCGGTGAAACAGCATTTGATTAAGTCTAAACTGCCAGAAAATCTTGCGCCTTTGTGGAATCCTAAACAGTTAGCCCAGGATATGTATGAGGTGTTTCAAAAACTGTTAGCTAAATAGGTGGGGAATTGGGAATTGGGCATAGGGCATAGGGCATAGGGCATAGGGCATTGCTGCTATAGCAATCCCTCATCAGTTGCCAACTCCTTTCTTTCTTCTCTTCCTCTGTGCCCTCTGCGCCCTCTGCGGTTCAAAAAAAAGAGATATCAGGTAGAGAAAAGCGATTTCTGGATATTTTTACCCACCAGTAAAGTTTTGTAACAATATTCGTGAAAATGCGTAAAAACTCCGCGCCGAGTCTGATAAATAAATGCTGATTCATAGTACCGCGATCGCACTGACCTTATGCCGGTTAGGGCGATCGCTTTTTTTACTAAGCCGTCAACAGTCAACAGTCAACAGTCAACAGTCAACCGTCAACCGTCAACCGTCAACTGACAACTCGATCGCGCCCGCCAGACTTAGCCCGATACAGCGCCTTATCAGCAGCTTCAATCAGCATCTTCGGCGAATTTTGACCTTCAGAAATCGTCGCCACCCCCATGCTGAGAGTCACACAATCGGTGACAACGGACTTGAGGTGGGGAATTGCTAAAGCTTTGACGCGCTGGCGGATTCCCTCAGCAAAAGCCTGTGCAGCCGCGATATCCGTATTTGGCAAAATTACCCCAAATTCCTCGCCACCGTACCTAGCAGCCAAATAAAGGCGTTCTGCGGGTGCGTTCGTGCAACAATCCCCGATCGCCCTCGCCACTTGTTGCAAACAAGCATCCCCAGCCTGGTGGCCGTAGTTGTCGTTATAAAGTTTAAAACAGTCAATATCGCACATGATCAAAGATAGCGGTTCCGAACTGCTCGATAGTTCCCATTCGCGGTTAATCACCTCGTCAAACCGGCGGCGGTTAGCTAGCTGAGTCAGACTGTCCAAATTCGCCAACCCGTCCAACCGCTGGTTAGCAACAGCTAACTGCTGGTAAAGTAAAGATTGTTCGATCGCGATCGCCACTTGAGTAGCCAACTGACTCAGCAAATCCATGTCAAACTGCTGCCACTCGCGGGGTCCCGAACAGTGGTGGGCAATCATTAAACCCCACAGTTTCGGCACTTGACAAGAAGGATTACCGTCACGGTGTTCCATTCCCTGCTGCACAATAGGCACCACCAAATTCGCCTTCACCTGACACTGGGCCAAAAAATTGACGTGACACTTGGTCAAATTAGAACCCTGAATATCCTCTATGGCGCGAATGCGGCCGTTTAAATACTGTCCGATGTAAGTATTAGCAAAACAGCAATCGTCAATTCCCATCCCCTTCAGTGGCATCCATCCTTCTCCAACCGACTCCACCACCACATCTCCGTTCCAATCTGGGCGGAACCGGAAAAGAATCACCCGATCCGTTGCCAAAAACTCCCGCACTTCCGCTACTGTAGTGTTGAGAATCTCTTGGAGATCGAGAGAAGAACGGATGCGTGATTGAATCTGCGCGATCAAGCGTTCCCGTTCTATTTGTTGCCGCAGCGCGACTTGGGCTTGCTTACTGTGAGTAATGTCCCGACCTTCCGGCAGCAACAATACTATTTTGCCAGTTTCGTCCGCCACCGGTTTGAGAGAAAAATCGATAGTTGCCGTGCGGTTTGCACCTTGAACTTCCACTTCATAGCGGACAAATTCACCTTTTGCCGATCGAGAAATCGCCTCTTGCAACTGTTCCCGAACTTCCTGAGAAACTCCCCACCAAGGCCCCTGCCAAAACGGACGATTTGCCACATCTCGCAGCTTAATTCCAGCAAAATCCAGAGAAGTTTGGTTAGCTTCCAGTAAAGTGCCGTCTGGTTTCAACAAGCTGACAAATTGAAACGAAGAATCAAAAATTGCCCGAAAGCGCCGTTGAGAATCTCCCAACATTGCCGTCACCTTTTCACGAGAAGTAATATCGCGGAAGCGCCACACCCTGCCAATAATATTTTGTCCGACTCGAATCGGCTGCGTGTAGCGCTCAAAAGTCCGTCCGTCTTTAAAATCGAGAATATCGCAGCCATTAGACTCCGCATCGCTATAAATTTCTTTAACTCTCTGCAAAAAATCCCTCGGATCTTTAACTTGCTTACTCAGAAATGTCAGCCGCACCGTTCTATCCAGCGAGTTTCTAACTTCTTCATGAATCCCCCACATTTGAACTAATTTTTCGTTAAAACTAATTAATTCTCCGCTGGTAGTAACGGCAAGAATGCCGTCTGCTGTTGCTTCCATAGTAGCGTGCAACAAAGAGCGCGAACGCTCTAATTCTGCTGCGATTAATTTGCGTTCCGTGAGGTTTCGCACTGCTTTAACCTGCACCAAACGACCTTCATAAACTACGAATTTGCTGCGCACGTCAGCAGGAAAAGCAGTTCCGTCCCGCCTGAGAAAAATCGCTTCACAGACGGTATTGCTGGCTGCGGAAATCATTTGCGGTGCCACTTTGTAAGATTTCGGCGATAGCAGTTCCAGCAAGCTCATTCCCACCATTTCCGCAGGTTCGTAAGCGAACAGCTTAGCAAAATTGCTGCTGACGCTCAAAATTGTGTCGCGGTCAGCGACGGCAACTGCTTCAAAATAAGCTTCACATTCGAGCAATTGTGCTGCTGTGTTGCCGCCACTCCCCCCGGCATAGCTGTTGTTAATTAGCTGTTGCATTTGCATATTTGCCGAGTACAGAGCGGCCATTGCCTGCCGATACATAGCAGTGCGTTTTTCGACTTTTTCAGTGAGGCGAGCGCGATTTTCTCGCAGTTCTCTTTCGACTGTAATTAAATCCGTAATATCTACTGCAAATACGATCACGCCAGCCACTTGCCCTGAGTCGTCACGGTAAGGTATTGTATCTGTCCGCACCCAGCATTTTTGACCGGAGGAAGTTGGCAGCAGTTCGACTTTTCCCAGTTTAGGAACGCCGGAATTGATTACTTCCAAATCTTCTAAATAATATTGCTCTGCTTCGTCTGGATAGATTTCATAAAAAGATTTTCCTTCTAGTTGATTTGCTGGAAAACCTCTCGATGCAGCGGCGGCTTTGTTAATTCGCAGCAGGCGGCTTTCCGTATCTTTGTACCAAATCATCGCCGGCACGGAATCAAAAATAATTTGCTGTTCTTGCTGCTGCTGACGCATTTCTGCTTCTGCTTGTTTTCTTTTAATTATTTCTTTTTGCAGTTTTTCGTTAGCTTTTTTGAGTTCGGAAGTGCCTGTTTCTACTGTTTTTTCTAATTGATCGTAGTATTTTTTCAGCAAGTTTTGATGCTGTTCGCGTCGGATTTCTTCTAGTTTCAATCTTTCGCTAGCCTCCCAACTTTCCGATACAAAGTCTGCTAAAATTTGGCTGAATTCCTGTTCTTCTTCCGTCCACTCGCTGCCAGAATTTTCCCGTTCTACTCTGACAATTCCCGCCATTTTGCCTGCTAGCATAATAGGTAAGTGCAACAGGGAAGGAGAGCCTTGATCGGCAAAATAAAGACTGGCAAATTCTCGCGTTATCGGGTCATTTTCTGCTGCCACGGTTGCGATCGCACTTGCGGATTTTAAAGCTTCAAAATATGCCTGACAGTCGGCTGCTGTGACGATTATTTGTACGGAATGGAGTTGAGTATTTTGTTCGTAAAGGTCGATGCAGTGAAGCTGCGTTTTGTCTTCGCCGTACAGCCAAATGCTGGCTCGATCGCAGTTTAAAATATTGACAGCCGTTTCTGTGACTTCGCGGATAAATTCTTCTAGATTGTTGCGTTCTTTAAGTTGACTTTTGGCTAATTTTGCGATCGCCAAAGCTGAACGGTGCCAATTGTCCTGAGAGTTTGGTGGCGCTGCGGAGGGCGAAGTGGCTTTAATTTCTTCGCAAACTAACAGTACAACCGGCTGTTGGAAATTGGCAACTGAGCGACCATCGGTATTTTCCTCTATTTTCCATTCTACCCCAGGCATGGCGCGCGCGGTTGTTTTTACCCAGATAATCCTGCCGTCTTTGCAAGTCAAGCCGCCTTCCCAACAGGCCACTTTTGGAGTTGACGTGCCGTTTTTCGGGTGAACCAATCTCGCAAATTCTGACTGCATCTTCTCTTGATCTTGGCAGTAAAAGATGTTAAAAATTGAATGACAAATTAATTCCTGCGACCTGTAGGCGAGGCGATACTGGCCGAATTGATTGAGCGAAAAAACTCTTCCCAAAGCATCTAGAACGAAATAAATGCCCGGAAAATTGTCGTAGAGAGTTTGATACCAATCCTGTTCGACTTGTTTGTTGGACAAAACTTTCGTGACTGCGAGAGCGTCGCCCGTGCCTGTCAAGTGAGAATTGTTGGTTTCTGGGTTGCTTGAATTACTTTTTTTAGCAAACACTTTTAGGTTAACTCGACTGTAATTAATTTTACTTTCTGGAATTTAACTTTCTTTTGAAACTAAATTCAACTTTTTATTTCAAAAAATTACAACTTGTAACAAAATTACAACTTGTCCAGCGCGTTGGTTTTCGCTTCCCAATGCAACCCCCGTATTTGTTTGTAATTGGTAAATTGTCTGTCGGCGATATTTGCGCCTAGTTGTAGTACCAGCAAGTTTAACTGCAATTACCCCCTGTGTAGCTGTAGTATCCTCGACAATGGAAAAAATCGGCAATTAATGGTTTTAAGTATCTATGATAACACTCAAATATCTCGTGTTGGGATTGACTTACTTGGGTTTCGGTTTGGGATATTTGCCCGGACTGCGGATGAACCGGGCAGCGATCGCAATTGTCGGGTCAGCTTTTGCCGTAGCTTTGGGGATACTCGACCTGAAAACTGCTTGGCAGGCGATCGACCCCAGTACGATCGTTTTTTTGCTAGGAATGATGGTCGTCAATTCGGCTTTGGGAGCATCCGGTTCTTTTCAACCAGCTTTAGAGTCTTCAATTCGCTTTACTCATTCTCCTTTGGGCATTTTAGCAGCCGTTACTTTTGGCAAAAAGGCGATAGACATTACCCGATACTTCGAGATAATTCCTTCTTCCCTTCCCCCTCTTCCTTCGCGACAAGAGCGGTTACGCGCGGGCTTCACCTAAAGCGCCTTCGCGGTTGATTAAAACAGCAAAACTCGCTATTTTCCAAGGCTCTATCTTAAAACCTCGCCCTTGAGGCAACTTTTCAGACAAATGTGCAGGTCGTTCTAACAAATCGACTGGCTCTACAATCTCCAACTCCAAATCGCTATCCAATTCTAACACAGCCTGTTTACCCTCGGATTCGCAGCACCGCAAAATCCACAGATTCGCATCATCTTCCGACTGTTTAAACGCCATCAACACTAAATTTTCGGCGGACAAATCCAAAAACTTGCCAACTGTCGGCAGAGTCTTATTTCTGGTTTTCTGTAACTGCGGCAACACCTTTACCAGCAGTGGCAAATTAAACTCGTAGCCCTGTCGAACAGTGCCGGCATCTTGCCAATTTCCAGCGTGGGGATAGACGGCACAAGTAAATTCCGAAACTCCAACATCTGCTTGTTCATCCGGCCAAGTCGAGCCCCGGAGTAAAGTCAGCCGGATTTGATTTGGTTGAATATCGCAACCGTATTTACAATCGTTAAGTAAACTCACTCCAAAACCATCGTTGCTGATATCTACCCAGCGCAAAATTGGTACTTCCCATTTAGCTTTTTCGGCGGCTGTTTGCGGTTTTGTGGTGCGTGCGATCGCCCCGCCGGGAATTTCGCAAGTTGCAAAATCTGCTTCTACATTTAACCCGAAGGCTGCTTTGACTAAAACGTGAGTTTCTTGCCAATCTACAACTGTCTTAATTTTCAGAAGTGACGAACCTACTTCTACTATATAATCTTGGCGAAACTCGGATTTGCCAATTTGCATAACTACGCGCAAACTCTGCCGCAATTCTCCGCGTTCTACCCAATAAATCTCTTTGAGTGTCGGCGCGGGTAAAGGATGTTTTTGATAATTCGGATCGATGTTCCAAGCATCCCAATATTGACCGCTATCTTGAAAGGCTTGCAGTTGATTGCCTCCGGCTGCATTCAACACTTCTCTATGATTTATTTTATCCCAAATACTGGATAAATTGCCAGTTTGTTGGTCTATTTTTGCCAGAATAAGTTCATTTTCTAAGATGATTTGTGGGGCGGGAAAATGCGTTTCTTGACAAAGTGCGTTTTTTTGTGTTATACCGTATGTAAGTTTTGATAAATCTGTCTTTTTTTCGGTTCCTGGGCTTGTGGAGAGATGATGAACGGTTTGAGTGTGTTCGCGACAGAGCCAAAACACGCGGTAGCCGATCGCCGGAACATCCTCTGCACAAAATAACATGGTAAATTGCGGTGGGAGTCGATCGCCCTTAACAATCTGCGAAATCAGCCGTTGTCCCGACAAATCGTAAATTTGCCAAGCTGTATCGGAGGAATCGGGAAGAGTTAAAGCGACAACCTCAGAGCGCGACCAATTGAGAGTATTAAAAATCAGAATCGGTTGAGCGTCCGACTGCGGCGGAGAAGGCAGAGAAATTTGAGCAGCGATCGCATCTAAAGATTGTAACAGGATTTGGCGACAAGCGCGATCGACCTCAGCAAAAGCTAGATTAGCATCCGTGTAGACTTGGGCGATCGCCGAACCGGGCAAAATATCGTGAAACTGGTTAAACAACACTTGTTTCCAAGCCGATTCTAACTCAGATTTCGGATAAACCGCACCAGTGCAGATTGTTGCGATCGAAGACAACAACTCCGCTTGATAGAGCAAATCTTCACAGCGGCGGTTTTGGCGTTTTTGGTCAGCGCGAGTCGTGTAACAACCCCGGTGAAACTCTAAATAAAGTTCGTCCTTCCAAATCGGGAGAGTGGGGAGATTTTTGAGTTGTGAGATAGAAGGATTTGCATCCGAAATTCTCGACAAATTAGAAAATTCTAGCGCCTGCAAATTCCCGACAGTTTCGCCAACTTGCAGACTCTCCCGATTGTCCGATTCTGGAAGATCATTTTCGGGGAAAATTGCCGCAACTTCCGGCAAAAACTGACTCTCAATCAAAGCCAAATAATCAACCGCCTTCGCAAACTCCATCCTGGGGAAAAAAGGCGACAATTTCCAGCGCTTAGCAACTTCAAGCATATCACGAGTCGGGCCGCCGCCGTGGTCGCCAACTCCCGGCAACCAAAGAGCATCTGGCAAATTAGTTTTAACTTCCCAGTCAAAAGCATGACTTGCCATTTTTACAGATTCTATACTTTCGCCGATCGCCCCCGACATCATGCTAAATATTTTAGTACCATCCAACCCTTCCCACCAAAACGCACCATAGGGAAATTCCGTCGAATCATTCCAGCGCAACTTCTGAGTCACAAAATAATCAACTCCACCGTCGCGCAAAATCTGAGGTAATTGCCATCCAAAACCAAAAGTATCCGGTAGCCAAGCCACCCGCATCAATTCCCCAAACTTCTCCCTTGCATAACGCTGTCCGTAAACAACTTGTCGCACCATTGATTCAGCCGAAATCAAGTTTAAATCCGGTTCAACCCACATCCCGCCGACAACTTCCCAACAACCCGTAGCCACCTGTTTTTGAATCGCTGCAAACAAGTCCGGGCGGTGCTCTTCCATCCAAGCATAAAGCGCCGGAGTTGAATGACAGAAAATCAAATCGGGAAACTCCGATTGTAATTTCAACACCGACTCAAAAGTTCGTTCAGCAGCTTCCCAAGTTTCCGGGACAGGCCACAGCCAAGCTAAGTCTAAATGAGCGTGACCGACCAAATAAATTTTACTTTTATATATAGATTGATCTCCGCCATTTTCACCTATATATATAGATGTACTGTACTGATTTTCTCCAACCTCAAAAACTCGATCTATTCTTCCCTCTGTGCTCTCTGCGGCCTCTGCGGTTAAATCATCCAACTCCCCAGAAAAAGATATCCTCTCGCCATTTTCTCCAGCCTCAAAAACTCGATCTATTCTTCCCTCTGTGTCCTCTGTGGCCTCTGTGGTTAAATCATCCAACTCCCCAGAAAAAGCTCGGAGATATCCCAGTAAATTGTGCCGCAAAACAGACAGAGAGCGATCGAACTTAGCGCGATTTGGCAAAGCCGACCAATCAATCAAATTAACCGCCAAATTAATCTCAGATTTTGGCAAATTCCCCTTGACAAACCAGGGAAGATTTGCTATTATTTTGGTGGGGAGGTATTGGGAATTTTTATTTTCTGAATTACCAGCTAGGGATTTTTGCAAAATCTCTAATTCATCCGCCACAAAACCCGGATCGAAACAAGCAGAATCTGCCGCTTCGTACAAGCAAATCGATCGCACTAAAGCACCATTATCGTGCCCCGGACTTACCAAGCGCAAAATAACTAAAAATTCATCTCCGGGATTGACTGACGCACTCAACAAAACTCGATCGGCACAATCGAATAAATCACCTTGTCCGACTAACTCACCGCCCACAAAAATTTGAGCATCTTCCGCCCACCAAGTCAAGCCCAGCAGCAATCGCAAACCCACCACAGGATAGCCGTGCAAATTGTTAGGAATGACAAATTTCTGCCCTAAATAAATAACTTGCTTCCCAGAGGGCCAAGCAATATGTCCTTTCCCGTTCAGTTCGGCAACTGGCCCGTTACAAATACCTACCGAACCCGTCGCCCCGTCACAATCGCAGTACCTCCAGCCAGACTGAACCTCCACTTGACTGAGGCGGCGCAACTTCTCTACTACTTCAGAAATATTATTGCTAGCGGGTGGCACGGAAGTGTTCATTTTTAGCTAAAATAGGAATTGCGTAGGAATCAGGGCTCAGCATCGAACCGCATTGGCGCAAAGGACGCGAAGAAATAAGGGTTTCAGAGGTTTTGAAACTGCGATTAATATCTCGGTTTGATTTTACAGCAAAGTTTAGCAATTCCGGCGCGAATCTAAAACCTGAATTCAATAATTAAACTTATGTCTAACGGTTACTACGGCCCATACCAAAGCCGAATATTAAATTTTATATCGAAACAGTCCCGCCAAGTCGCCGATAATTGCGATCGCACTTGGCGACAAATTAAACAAACAACGCTCAACGGCACCCAAATTCTACTTTATCCAGCTTACTTGCTGGTGCAAAGTTCCCGAATGTTGACCAGACAGTTGCGGGAATCAAGTCCCAAAGTAGATTTACCCGAATTGCAAAAAGATGTCGGGGACGAAAATCCCGATTTGCTACAAAATTGGGATGAGGGGGAAATGTCGGAAGGTGCGATCGGCAAAATCCTGCACTTAGCCGAAAATCTGCTAAACTCGTCGCAAACTGCCAAAACTTTAGCCAGCGTCCCGCTGTTAATAAATCAGACAAATCCAGCAACGGAGAAACCCGCTAGGGGTTTGCTTCCAACTATCAATTTTTTCAGTGGAAAAACCACCAAGCATCAAACAACTTCCGCCTTAGAACATCCGCTAACCAAAACTCAATTAGACAGCAAACCACAAGTTAGCGCCATCGCGACTTTCATTCCGGCGCGCACTTTAGTTTTGGTGGGAAAAGAAAATCAGGTATTAGATATTTTGACACCCCAACAGCAGGAACTGCTGGAAAATCGGATAACTTGGGAAGTCGCCAACAACGGGCCGGAACGGCGGGAAGTTGCCCAAAAAGAATTAAAATTTAATCTCGGTTTGGAGTCGGCTGCTAAAAAATCTCAGTTAGCGCCGGTGCGTCGTTTTTGGGAATTGATGGCCTGGCTCCAGTCGAGTCCGGTTGCCGTGAAAAGAAATCAGTTTGGAGAATCAATTTTCGCAGTCAAAAAATCGATCGACCGCAACGCAATCTTACTCCAAAAAGCCGCAGCGCAGATGGCTGCTGCGACAACCGCACCGCAGTGGATTGCTCAATCACATTCCACCGATGACAATACCCCAAAATTAGAAACTAATTTTAACAGCAAGTTCGATCGCACCAGCAATCAGCTCTCCTTTGTCACATTACTCGATCGCGCCGCCGTCAACCTCGAAGAATTTACCGTCCCCCCAGCAGCCAAAACCACCGCCGCCAATCCAGAAGTCAAAATTGATACATCACCCACGCAAACCAATTTAGGTCTTACCGGTCGCGAAATCCTGGAAAAATACGCTCAAAACATCGAAAAAATTATTTGGTCGTCCGTAGATCACCTGCTGGGCAAAGAAACAGCAGCCAGTGATAATACCGAGAAAGCCGTTGCAATTCAGTATTATTTGAAACAGCGACAAGAGCAAGAAAAAACGGAAAATAGCCAGGAGGTCGATCGACCTTGGTTGAATTGGCAAGACTTATTCGGGGAAATGGCGCCGCAGCAGTCGATCGAGGGAAGTTCCGAACCAGACGGCGCAACAGATGAAATCTCCATATCACAAAATAGCTCAAAAGTCAAGCAAGAAATTGCAGGAATGGCAGAAGGTCGATCGACCGCAGTTTCAATGTCGCCCTACCCCAAATCAATTCACCGCCTGCTAGCCGGACTCAAGCAGAGCTTGCTCGCACCAGAGTCAAAAAGTCAACCCCAAGAAGCCTCAAATTTAGCAGTAACTCAAAAAAATAGCCCTGCACCCGCAGCAGCATCAACCCCAGGGGGGGTACAGGAAACCCAAGTGCTAAAAGACACAAACCCCAACACCGCACAAAACAGCCAATCCCCAGCAGCAATCACCCAGCAAACCAGCAAATATACCCCAACAGCGACAGCCTCCCAACCACAAAATCGCAGCGCCAGCGTCCCGCCCGCAGACGAATACTTAGAAACAAAATCCGAATCAATGGGTTACATTAAACACCCGCTAGAACAAGTGCTCGAATGGCTCGACCTACTCATGGTGCGACTAGAAAACATTTTAGAGCAACTCTGGAACTGGGCAAAAACTAATTGGCCAACAATCCCCCAAACCAAAGATAAAATTGAGTAATCTTTAGCCTATGATAAAAAAAGTTGCACTCGCAGCAATCAGCTCAGTATTAAACCATCTTTGGAGGCTCCCATAGTGCTAACCCTCAAAATCGTAGTTAATGTAGTTGTCCTATTTTTTGTTTCCCTGTTCATATTTGGATTTTTGTCCAATGACCCAGCCCGGAACCCCAACCGCAGAGACATGGAATAAGCCAGTTATCTGGGCCGCTAGTTCGGGGGGCCGACACCGCAGCCCCCGAACCAGGGCGCGAAGCCACAAAAGTGACTCAATCAAAACTTGACCTCGCACCACCAGCGAGGTTATGTTGTGGCAACAGAAACCCGTTTGCTAGGAAATATTCGCTGATTGCCGCGAAACATCTGTTTATTCAGTTGACAGTTGACAGTTGACAGTTGACAGATGAGAGCGACCTCTACAATGTAGAAGGAAGAGGATTGGAGCAATGAATAATCTTCTTTTAATTTCTTCCTACAAGGGTTCCGGCTTTAAACCAATTCTTTCTGGTAAGCAACCAAGTTTCTGAGGATGAGTCGGTTAGCTGCGAGGCATACCTGAAGATTTCCGGTTAACCTGGAAACGCTGCCTGTTAAATGCAAAAATTTTGATGATAAATTGTCCGCTATAAAAAACCCTCTAAAATCTAAAATCTAAAATCGGATGACTCACCTGTTGTAACTATGCCATATCCGGTCCCGCCGCCCGAACCATCTGCCATCATCTACATCGCGAAACCAAAGAAAGCAGCCCTAACTGTCGCAGCCAGTGATGGAGACACCCCCAGCAACTCCGCAGAAACACCGGAACCAAGCCCAGAAATCGTTCAGCCACCCCAGCAACCGGCCCAAGTAGAAGAAGCAGCAGCACTCCTCGATACCGCCCCAGCCACCAACCAACAGCCTCCAGAAATCGCACACCCCGCAGCCACAGTCGAAAGCGACGAAGCAGTAGAAGGATTTCAGCGCCCGGTTGCTGCGGAAAAACCCGAAACTGTAGAAGCCAAGCAAGATTCCTCATTTACTGCTTACCAGTTAGGTTCAGTAGAAAATGCTGTGGCAGCTCGGAATCGCCAAAAAATAGCAGGGGAGCAGAGAAAAGACGACAAGAATGCGCTAAAACCGCAAGAAAGTTGGTATCAGGCCCAAGGCCGACAGTTAGAAGAGAACGCTCCCGTACCAGCAGAGATTCCCGTTCCAGAACCCGCACCAGAACAGCCTCCCACCGAGCAGCAACAGTTCGAGATTCCCACACCAGGAACCGCCCCCGCACCAAGAACTGCCCCCGCACCCACAACGCCAAGAGCGCCCAAACCAAAGCCCAAACCTGCCGCGCCGGGAGTCCGCACTGCGCCTTCTCAGCGGACGGTGCCATTTCCGGTGAGTCCGGCTGATACGATCGAAATTAAGGCCGATAGTCAAGAGTTTGACGACAAGCAGCAAATTGTCACGGCGGTTGGTAATGTTGTGGTGCGGTTCCGGCAAACTGTGATTGATGCCGATCGCGCGATCGTCAACCTAGTCACCCGCCAAGTGATAGCATCCGGTAACGTCGCCTATACCCGCGGGCAACAAGTAGTCCGTGGCCGGCAGATGGAATTCAATCTCGGCCTCAACTCCGGCGCAGTCGAACAAGCCAGCGGCGAAATATTCCTCCCCGCAGCAGGTAGCGAATTAACGCCCACACTACCCACAGATATTAGTGCTGGAACCATTCTAGAACAGCCCCTGAGCGATCGAATTACCAGCCAGCAGCCCCTGCGCGGAGTCAAATCCCCCGGCGCGGCCAGCATTACCGTCGGCGGCGGCGGACAGCTAGCAGCCCCCCAAGTTGTCGGCGCAGTCAACCGCATCCGCTTTGAAGCAGAACGCCTCGAACTTCTGCCAAACGGCGCCAGAGTAGCAACCAACATTCGGATTACTAACGACCCATTTTCCCCGCCAGAATTTGAATACAGGGCGCGGAGGGCGACGATTACCAGGATTTCGCCCACGGCTGAAGAATTAGTCACAAATTCGCCCCGCTTAGTATTCGACAACCGTATCAAAATACCCGTGTATCCCCGCAGACAAGTGTTTGACAGCCGACAGCAGAACGGCCCTTGTTTGACCTTTGGCTACGACGCCCGGGACAGGGGCGGTTTGTATGCCGAGTGCGGTTTTCAGGTGTTGCAAAACGGGCCGGTGCGGCTCACCCTGACACCCCAAGTTTACCTTCAGCGGGTCGTGGCAGATCACGGCGGCAATCCGTTTTTTCCCGACAGCTACGGACTCAAAGCGAAGTTGACCTCTAGGCTCGGCCCCCGTACCAATATCGAAGCCTCGGCGATATTTCTCAGTTTCGAGAATTTCCCGAATTTGCCAGAAGACAGCTTTCGGGGCAATTTGCGCCTGCGGCAGGCGATCGGCACTCACTCTCTAGCGGCAGAATACAGTTATCGCGATCGACTGTTTAACGGCTCTCTGGGCTATCAAACCGTTCAGAGCAGCCTCGGAGCAGTGCTCACTTCCCCTGTCATCCCGCTAGGCAGAACAGGCATCAATCTCAGCTACCAAGCCGGGTATCAATTTATCAATGCTGACACCGATCGAGCAGATTTGCTCGAACCAGTGCGCGAAAACAACCGCATCGATTTAGGCCGCGCCCAAGCCAGCTTCGCCTTGAGCCGCGGCTTCAACCTGTGGGAGGGTAAACCGCTACCCCGCACTCCCACCCAGGGTTTGAAGTACACGCGCAACCCAGTGGTTCCTTTCTTGCAACTAGCCTTGGGAGTCCGGGGAGTTGGCACTTATTACAGCAGCGGCGACACACAAAACTCGATCGCCACCAGCGTCGGCATTCAAGGGCAGTTCGGTCATTTCTCCCGCCCTTTCCTCGACTACACTGGATTTAACGTCACTTACACTCAGGTGGGGCGGGACGGCATATCGCCTTATTTGTTCGATCGGCTAGTAGATTTGAAAGTCCTATCTTTTGGACTTGTCCAGCAAGTTTATGGAGGATTTCGAGTCGGCTTTCAAACAGCTATTAATACAGAGAGCAAGGAAGTAATCAGTACGAATTACACTTTAGAATACAGCCGTCGCAGCTACGCAATTATTTTGCGTTTTAATCCTGAGCGTCAAGTCGGCAGCCTGACTTTTAGAATTAGTGACTTCAACTGGAACGGCACACCCCAACCTTTTTACGGGGACGTGCGAACTGTAGAAGGAGGCGTGCGTTTATCCGATTAATTCAATTGGGGGTAATGGGTAATCAGTAATTGGTAATCGGTAATTGGTAATAACCAAGCAAAAAAAATCACCAATTCCCAATTCTTCAATTCCAAATGCTCCAAATGCTCCAATTCCCAATTTCCAATTCCCAATTCCTAAGGACAACTGACTACTGACTACTGACTACTGACTACTGACTACTGACTACTGACTACTGACTAATGACTAATTACCAATTCCCATGACAGATGGACGTACAATATCTGCACAAGCAGCAGCTCTGCTGGTTCACTACGGTTTTGATCTAGGTGGCAAAAAAGCAGAGAAATTGGCTGGTGAATGGCTGACCAAGTATCCCGGCTATTGGCTGCGTTTAGCAGTAGTTGAAGCGCTTTATCAAGGGCGCTACAAAGCTATTTCTGTCGGACAGCTATTGAGTATGTGGCACCGGATAGGCCAACCACTTTATCATTTTAATCGCGAGTTTGAACGCTTAGTCTGCAACAACTTTCCTCAAGATTTAACCTTTGAAAGTTATGCTCAACCGCCGCAGGAAGAGATACTTTTATCGAACCCGGAATCGGAAGTAGGTGTCGCAGAATTAGATCCGATTGAGCACTCAGAAGCAGAACTCGATCGCACTCCAGATGCAGAAGTCCCGAATACAGAGGTTCTGGAAGCAGAACAACTGCGCGTCGCGGACGATCGCACAAAAGAAAATACAGAAGTTGTAGTATATGAAGATGTGGATGTTACCGCCCTGGCCGATCGAGCCGAACCAGAGCGCCAATTAATAGACCAAGCTGTAACAAAATCATTCCCAGTTGCCAAACACACTGATTTTCACACCAAACTAAAAGCCGTTGCCCGAGAAGGCCGTAGAAAGAAAGGAGAAAGCATCAACAAGAAATAAGCTGTGAACTTTGGGAATGAGATAGTTGTTTGTCACTATTAACTTTTTGGACTTGCACCCATCCGAATTTCCGAACAAAAAGATGCTTGTTCCGTACCGTTAGCTTGCTTAACAACGCTAGTCCGCAGCCGCAGATTGGGGATGAGATACCACAGCCTTTCTTCAGCATGGACGGTATCTGATTCTGTAATCAATGTCAGCACATCGTCGCCACCCATCACGTAGCGGGTGTTTCCCTTTGCTTGCAAAACTTTGCCTTCGCTGGGATTGTCGGGATTCGGGACGATCGCTAATATTGTAGAACCAACTTGTTTAGCTTGGTTGCGATCGGGAACACCATCCCAAGAAATCCGAACGCCCTTTAGCCCAGTTGAGTCCGGGTTAATCGAGTGCTGTTGGCAAAGTTTGACGACTGCTGCATCGCTAGCTGTCAGCATTTCTATTTTGAGGTCAGATTTACCTGCTTGCAATTCCCCAGAATTGAGATTGTGTACGGTGCGCTGAGAAAACCATTTGCCTGCACTTAACTCAAAAAACTCGATAACATCCATGAAATTTGTCTCTAAACTTAAATACTTCTTTATTTTCGATCGCCACGGGCGTACTATAAACTCAGAAACCCGGTTTTTGCCTGCGTACCTAGCGGTTAAACCAATGATTTTAGCCGATCGACCAGGTTTAAGAGTGCAAGTGCCACTCTATATTTTAAAGGAATAGGGCGCGCCTGCAAAACTTTCCGGGATTTGGGCCAAGCAGATTGCAGGTTTGGTTGAGGTAGGAAACCCCACCGGGCGACAGCAGGCTGATGCAGCCGAGTTGACAGAAAACTAGATTCGGCATCGTATTTCGCTAAAAAAGTCTTGTTCGCACATCAAATAGGATTGCGATAGCTCAAAAAATTGAGCTTTGAGAGTGTTAGCCGATCGACAATCATCGTTCCCCGACCAGCTATATTAAGAAAAACAACGATATATGTCAGGTTTTGTCGATCGGCAGATTTGGGGCTGTTGAGTTGAATTATCTTGGTGACGGTTGATGGTAATCGCAGGCCTTGAAAATTCTCAAACCAGACTCAGACTAAAAAACCAGCGATTCATCGAAGCATCACCAAACCGATGGCAGCAGCCCCGTAGCAAATAGCCTTCAAATATGCCATGCTAAGTAAACGAGCAAAGTAAGCAATAAAACTTTCTCGATCGGGTTTTGGACAAGGTGCAGCTAGCGATCGCATACATTAAAAAAAGACATCCACAAATTTATGAGCGAGTTTACACAAGGGCTAGATAAAATGCAGCCCGCAGAACAGACGCACTGTTTGGGAATCCTACCAAGTCAGCTAGCAGCGACTTCAGACTCAGAGAAATTATACAGCTTACTAACAGATTACAATTTTATTCAAGCCAAGCTGTCAGCATCGGGAGTACAAGCGCTAATAGAAGACTACGATTTAGCAACAAGTCCCGATATTATCACCGACAAAAAAGCCGACAAACTCAAATTAATCCAAGAAGCAATCCGGCTTTCTGCCCACATTTTAGCCAAAGATAAAACCCAACTAGCGACCCAACTAATTGCCCGCTTAATGCGCTTTGAAATTCCCGAAATTCAAGCACTACTAGCCCAAGCAAAACAGCAGAAAAACCCCTGGTTGCGGCCACTAACGCCCAGCTTTACCCCTCCAGGTGGCAGATTGCTACGCACCCTCACCGGACATACAGACTGGGTACAAGCTGTAGCAATCACCCCCGACGGCAAGCAGGCAATTTCTGCATCCTCCGACCACACTCTCAAAGTTTGGCACTTAGAAACAGGAGAAGAACTTTTCACCCTCAAAGGTCATCTTACCTACGTCAATGCTGTAGCTGTCACCCCAGACGGCACTAAAATAATTTCCGGTTCTTGGGACAACACGATTAAAATTTGGAATTTAGCAACTGGAACAGAAATATTAACATTAGCAGGTGATACTTTTGCAGTAGAAGCAGTAGCAGTAACTCCCGACGGCAAGCGAATAATTTCTGGTTCCTGGGACGGCAGCATAAAAGTTTGGGACTTGTCAACAGGGGCTGTGATTTTTAACCTGAAAAGTCACAGCAGTTTTGTGCAGTCCGTAGCAGCAACTCCCGATAGCAAACAGTTAATTTCCGGTTCGGGAGACAACAGCATAAAAGTCTGGAATCTAGAAACAGGACAAGAACTTTTTACCCTCACCGGACATACAGATTGGGTAAAAGTAGTAGCAGTAACTCCCGACGGTAAACAAATAATTTCCGGCAGTTATGACAGCACAATCAAAGTGTGGAGTTTGTCAGAAAAAAAGCAACTTTTTACTTTAGGAGAACATAGCAGTTTTGTCCAAGATATAGCAGTAACTCCAGATGGAAAACAAGTAATTTCAGCAGCCGGCGACAAAACGCTGAAAGTTTGGAATCTAGAAACAAAAGCAGAACTTTTTACTTTTACTAATCACATCGCGCCCGTGAATGCTGTCGCTGTTACCCCCGACGGGAAGCGGATAGTTTCTGGTTCATCTGACAAAACTCTCAAAGTTTGGCGCTTAGAAACAGGCAAAGAAAATTTATCACCTGCCAGTCACGATGACTGGGTAAATGCTGTAGCACTGACGGCGGACGGTACTAAAGCAATTTCCGGTTCAGGAGACAACAGGATTAAAGTCTGGAATCTCAAAAACGGGCAAGAAATTTTTACTATTGGGGGACATCAAGACTGGGTAAAAGCGATCGCAATAACAGCAGATAGCCAGCGAATAATTTCGGGTTCCGGCGACAAAACCGTGAAACTTTGGGATCTAGAAACCGGAACCGAAATCTTGACTTTCACGGGTCATACAGACTGGGTAAATTCTGTAGCTGTTACCCCTGACGGAACGATGGCAATTTCTGGTTCTGGAGACAAAACTATTAAAGTTTGGAGTTTAGAAACAGGAGACGAACTTTTTACATTTTCAGGTCATACTGACGGGATAAAAGCTGTGGCAGTTACTCCAGACGGAAAATGGGTAATTTCGGCGGCCGGCGACAAAACTTTGAAAGTTTGGAGTTTGGGGAAAGAAAAGAATATTTTGAAAAATATGTGGAATTTAGTCGTAAAAAATCAACTTTTTACTCTCAAAGGTCATGAGAGTTTTGTGAATGCTGTGGCAGTTACAACGGATGGCAAATGGGTGATTTCTGGCGGGCGGGAACACGATCTGAAAGTTTGGAATTTGTCAAGTAAAAAAGAAGCTTTTACTTTGGTAGGTCATGCTGATGCAATCACAGCTTTGGCGACTGTGGGAAATAAGGTGATTTCGGTTTCGGATGACAATACTCTGAAAGTTTGGGATTTGTTGAGTCGCAAAGTAGTTGCTAGTTTCAGGGGAGATAGTGCTTTGAAAGCTTGCGCTATTGCACCGGATGGGGTGACAATTGTGGCGGCGGAAGCTTCGGGACAAGTTCATTTTTTGAAGTTGGAATTAGTCAGTCGTCAGTAGTCAGTCGTCAGTCGTCAGTCGTCAGTCGTTAGTCGTCATTAGTCATTGTGACGATCGCATTTTTGCTAAACTTGAAAAGTGCGATCGACCTTTTCCCCAATCTAGTTTACAATTATTCCGGGTCAATGCCCATCGATCGCAGTCTGTCTAACTTAATTCATCTGGGTTAATTCCCATTTCTCGCAGCCGTTCCGCCAAAAGTTGCGATCGCCGCCGTTCCTCTTCTAAAGCTGTTTCTGCAAGTTCTGCCCGCTGACGTTCTTGTTCTGTCCGCTGTTCGGCTTGTTCTAGCAGTTGACAAATCTCAACGTAGGAGAAAAATCTAGTGCCATCAGGTCGATAAATTTGCAATTCATCGCCTGATAAATCGAACCGGATGGCTAACCTTGGACTCGCGTAGTTGTCCATAGATGCGATCGCATCCAAGCCGTCTTCTCCGCGCAACCAACCTCTGAGTTGATTGTTAGTAGGATTGTAAATATAATATTCTTCAACTTGGTGGCGATCGTAAAAAAGTAATTTCGTCTCCATTTCATCCTGGCTATTGCTAGGAGAGAGAATCTCAAACACAACTTGCGGTGCAATTCCTGACTCGTTCCACTGCTGATAAGAACTCCGTCTCCTTTTCGGTGTGCCGAAGACAACCATCACATCCGGGGCATTAACAATATTCGGTCTTCCCTGAACCGGATACCAAAACAAATCGCCCGCTACAAATACATTCTCCTCATTAGCATACATCCATTCTAGATTTTGCTCAATGACTAGAATCCAGCGAAACTGGTCGGTATTGTTTGCCATTGGTTTACCGTCGGTGTCGGGGTAAATAACTGCTTGCTGAGTTGGGGATGGGATTTGAGTTACCATAACTTTTGTCCGGGGTTGGGGACTGTTTGATTTAATTTAATTTTAGCTATTTGGGAGGGTGAGAAGTGCGATTCACGATCGGGATAGCTACGCTTCACGACTTTTTAACGAATTTCTGCGGTTCATTAAAAAAAATCTCATTCAGCAGCGAAAATAGGGCAGACACCGCCTGCCCTACCAAACTAATGCCTCTGCAATTTTACCCCACGAATAGAATAATCCAAAAGCTCGATCGGGTGCATCAAAGTAACAGATTTCCCTTGCAACTCCAAATGCTTCTTAATTTGCAAAGAACAACCCGGATTAGAAGAAGCAATCAACTCCGCCCCAGTATTCAGCAAATTCTCCACCTTCTGCACTCCCAATTCATCAGCAATCTCCGGCTGCAACATATTGTAAACCCCCGCACTCCCGCAACACAAAGCAGCATCCACAGGTTCTTTTAACTTCACCCCCGGAATTTGTTGCAGTAATTGACGCGGCTGCAAACTAATCTTTTGCCCGTGCAACAAATGACAAGCATCCTGATAAACAATTGTCAAATCTCCATCAATCAAAGGATTGAGTTTCGCCGTAATTCCCGCACTTGCCAAAAACTCCTGCACATCCTTCACATTCGCAGCAAAATTCTCAGCTTTCTCCCGATATTCCGGGTCATCAGCTAAAATGTGACCGTATTCTTTCAAAGTGTGGCCGCAGCCAGCAGCGTTGATAATTACAAAATCAACATTAGTATTTTCAAAGCTGTCAATCATTTGTCTCGCCAAAGATTGCGCCTGCTGGGCTTGTCCTTGATGTTCCGGTAAAGCAGCGCAGCATCCTTGACTTTTGGGAATCACAACCTCGCAGCCGTTAGCCGTCAAAACACGTACCGTAGCCTCATTAACCGGCGAGAACAACAACCTCTGCACGCAACCTAAAATCACGCCGACTCGATAGCGTTTCTCCCCTTGTGCGGGAATTACTTCCGGCAAATTATCCCGAAAAGAATCAACTGTTACCTTCGGCAAAATTGATTCCATCGCCGCCAAGCGGGGAAATACCTTTTTCAACAAACCTGTTTTACGAATGAGTTTTGGCAGTCCTAATTTTTGATAAACAAACAGCGGTACAAGCAAAGGCCGCAATCTGTGAGGATAGGGAAAGAGATTAAAAATCAGAGTACGAATTACATTGTCAGAAAAAGTGCGTTTTTGATTCCTAGTAACTTGGTGGCGAGTTGCAGAAATCAGCTTATCGTATTGAACTCCAGAAGGGCAAGTTGTCACGCAGGCCAAACAGCCCAAACAAGTATCAAAATGCTGCGAAGTTGCTTCATTTAAAGGTGCGTCGCCTTCGTTGATTGCATCCATTAAATAAATGCGGCCTCTGGGCGAATCCATTTCTTTGCCAAGTACGCGATAACTCGGACAAGTTGATAAGCAAAAGCCGCAGTGCACGCAAGTATCAATTAATTTGGGATCAGGCGGGTTGATGGCGTCGAAACCGGGAATTTCGAGGGTTTGCAAGTGAGGATTTTGCGCTAAAAAATTGCTTTCTTTAGCTGGCTTTAAATCTTTGCTGGGAATTTGTGATTTTTCTGATGTTTGCATATATGGCAGTTGACAGTTGACAGTTGACAGTTGACAGTTGACAATTGCTTAGTACGGGAATCAAATCATTTATGCTTGACGGATATCGGATATATTCATGAGGTTATTTATGTTATTTATGTCCGCGCCCGATGTGGCGGTTGCTATATTACTTAATTCTTTTGGTTTGCATTCAGGATTTTAGTTCTTTTCCTGGGATTTAAGAAGGACTGAATTCCTCACTACAAACCTTAAATTCCTGGTTCGTAGTGAGGATTTTAGTCCTCTTCCTGGGATTTAAGAAGGACTGAATTCCTCACTACGAACCTTTCAAGATAAAACGATCGCAATTCAAGATATTTTCCGGGTCAAACTCTTGTTTAATCCGGCGCATTAAATCGATCGCACTTCCAGTATAGCCCCAAACATCTAACCCTTGCTTAATGTCGGTCGGCGCTGCCAAAACAGTCAGAAAACCGCCTTTAGCTTCACAGGCCCTGCGTACCTGCAACAGTGTATCCGCAGTCGCAGTCTCAAACCGCAAAACCCCCAAACCGCTGCCCGCGTGAATCAAAGCGTCCTGTACCGGCAATTCGTTAATTGCCGTTACAGCTTCCGAGGGTCTGATTCCTATTTTGCAAATAATTGCTGACTTTGTGCCAGAATTCCACATTGTTTCTGGTAATCTTTGCCATAACTGAAGCTCATCATTCTCCCCGCAGTTAGTGCCTTGCAAACCCAACTTTTCGGCAACTTCCAGCAAGCGGGCTGATTGTTGTTTAACGCTTTCGGCGATACTTTGAAACCTCACTACCAATCCAGAACCTTTACCCAAACTAAGTTTTTCTACTAACTGCGGTGATAGCAAATCAACAGCAGTCGGTGTCAGAGCAGAAGATAATAAAATTTGAGTGGCTTCAGCTAAAGCATTAGTTTCTCCTGTTAGTATGACAGTTCCCGATGATTCCGGCAGCGGATAAACTCGGAAAGTTACTTGAGAAATGATGCCTAATGTGCCGTAAGCACCGGTAAACAGTTTCATCAAGTCGTAACCGGCGACATTTTTAACAACTCGACCTCCGGCTACAGCAATTTTACCGTCCGATCGCACAAACGTAATTCCCAACAACAAATCGCGCACGCCCCGATAGCGATGCCGCAAGGAACCCGTGTCAGCAGTAGCAATAATCCCTCCCAATGTTGCCTGTTGCGGATATGCTGGATCGATCGGCAAAAATTGACCTGCTTTACCTAAAATTTCCTGCAAATCCGCAAACTTCATGCCCGCTTCCGCAGTCACCGTCAAATCGCCCACAGCGTGTTCTACCAGCCTGTTCAGACGCCCCGTACTGACGGCAATTTTGACTCCCTTGACTAAACCGCCCCAATCGAGTTTGCTGCCACTACCACAAGGCAAGACTGCACAGCGATTTGGCTCAGCCCAAGCAATCACCGCCGCGAGTTCTTCCTGAGTATTGGGGTAAACGGTGCAGTCTATTTTCGTGCCCGGGGCAACAGCTTTTTCTACCCGTTCTTGCCAAAATGGCTCTGTATCTTGCCAGCGACAGATGCCAGCAGTCCCGACAATACTTTCTAATTCTTGTGTGCTTACGTAATTTTCGGTAGAAAAAGATTTCATGAAGGTTATCAGACGCCCGGTAAAAAAAATATCAAAACACTGCCTAAAACCATTAAATATTAATACGGGCCCGATATTCAAAACATGAACAAACAAATGTCTCAAAACCGAATTTCTCTGGGAATTACCGGTCTCAACGAAGTGATTGGCGGCGGCCTAATTTCTCAACGCTCTTATCTGGTGCGCGGCGGCCCGGGTACTGGCAAGACTACACTGGGCTTTCACTTTTTGGCAGCAGGTTTGGCTGTGGGAGAAACGCCCCTGTTTATTACTTTAGGAGAACCCGAAGCGCAATTGCGGGCCAATGCCCAAAGTCTCGGTTTTGATATTGAAGCGATGGCGTTCCTGGATTTGAGCCCATCCTCAGAATTTTTTACAGAAGTTCAGACTTATGACATTTTCTCCCCCTCGGAGGTGGAGCGAGAACCGACTACACAAAAGATTATCGATCGAGTCAAAGCTGTCAAGCCACAACGGGTGTTTTTGGATGCAATCACCCAATTTCGCTACTTAGCTGCGGATGAGTTTCAGTTTCGCAAGCAGGTTTTGTCTTTTCTGCGGTTTTTGGTGGAAGGGGGGGCGACGGTGGTGTTCACCTCAGAAGGCACTTCAAGTGCTCCCGACGACGATTTGCAATTCATCAGCGACGGAGTAATTTACTTGGAACTGCGCCCTGAAGGACGCGCCCTGTCTGTCACCAAGCTGCGAGGCTCCAACTTTCGCAGCGGCCGCCATTCGCTGCGCCTGACTCAGGCTGGTATGGAGGTGTTTCCGCGACTGCTTCCTGGCAACTATCAACAGGATTTTGTTGCTGAAGCAATTTCTTCTGGGGTTCCAGAAATGGACGAGCTGCTGCACGGGGGACTGGAACGGGGGACTGTGACGGTGATTACTGGGCCTAGCGGCGTGGGTAAAACGACGGTGGGGATGCAGTTTATGAAGGAGGCGGCGGGAAGGGGGGAGCGATCGGTAGTTTACATTTTTGAGGAGTCAATTTCTACTCTGCTGGGCCGCTGCGAATCAGTTAACATCCCGGTTGGGGCGATGATTGGGCAAGGAAGTCTTTCCGTGATACCCGTAGAACCTTTGCTGTACTCGCCGGATCAGTTTGCCTGTATGGTACGCCAGGAGGTGGAGCAGCAAAAGACGCAAATTGTGATGATTGACAGCATTTCTGGCTATCAGCTTTCGATGCAGGGGCAAGATTTGGTGAACAATTTGCACGCTTTGTGCAAATATCTGAAGAATATGGGAGTCACCGTTATCTTGATTAATGAGGTAGAAGCCATTAGCGGAGATTTTCGCCTGACTGAGATCGGGATTAGCTATTTGGCGGATAATCTGATGTTTATACGCTATCTGGAACGCCAACTGCATAATAGGACAGAAATCCGCAAGGCGATCGGCGTAATTAAAAAACGAGTCAGCAATTTCGAGAGAACTCTGCGAGAACTTGAGATTACTCGCTACGGCATCAAAGTCAGCAAACCGATACGGGGGCTGCGCGGCATTTTGAGCTCGGCGCCGACGTGGATTGAGGGGGAAGCGGAGGAAGATTGAATCGGGGTT
This sequence comes from Microcoleus sp. A2-C3, assembly GCF_036706065.1. Taxonomy (NCBI): domain Bacteria; kingdom Bacillati; phylum Cyanobacteriota; class Cyanophyceae; order Oscillatoriales; family Microcoleaceae; genus Microcoleus; species Microcoleus sp. A2-C3. Next base: position 127,778 of record NZ_JAUBVX010000001.1, read on the forward strand.
CTCCGTGCTGTTTTTGGCCATTTGCTGCTAATTTTGCAGTTGTGAATCTACTAATCAGTAGGGTGCGCACCCCGCACCTCACCACTAACAGTAGTGCGCGCACCCCGCACCTCACCACTAGCCTAAGTTCTGGAAAACTTAAATATATTGGTAAAATTGTATATTTTCCGACTTTTATAGCAGTTTTCAATTCTATAAAATACAGTAAGGACTTAGCAACGGGGCCGTGTCCTGCGATCGAGCATCTGTACTTCACTCAACTGAAAACCGCTGTAAGAGCTCGCCGAAAAGTAAGCTAATACCAGATCAAAAAAATAATCCAACTTTAGGTAAGCTCCAAACCCATATATAATCAGTCATTCCCAATTCTTCACTTCTTTAATCTAAAACCTCAAATTGTATAATCCGTATTCAGAGGAAGCTGATAGATGACTGACAACTCAATAATTTTAGCCGTAGACCGCAATCACCGAAACTTGGAACTCCTAGCACAATTTCTCAACAAAGAAGGATACCAAATGATCGCGGCTTATAGTTTTGAAGAGGTTGCAAAAGCTATCAGTGAGCCTGCTAGGATCGGGATGGCTTTAGTAGATATTTCTGGTTTTGACCGCCAGATTTGGCACTGTTGCGAACAACTGCGAAATCACCAAATCCCTTTTCTGATACTCTCGCCCAGACAAAGCGCTGCCATTCAGCACGAAAGCCTCTGCCACGGTGCTCGGAATATGTTGGTAAAACCTTTGATCGTTAGAGATTTGCTATCCATTGTTCACAGCTTGCTAGGAGAACCTGTGTGAGTCAAATTTTATTGCTTGTCGAACAGAAAGAAAATCGCCGCCTGTTATTAGAATGGCTAGCAGTTTACTATGAGGTGTTGCTGCCAAACTCAGGAGAAAATAGTGAGAAATTTTTACCATTTAATCAATCTTTTGACCTGGCTATAATTGATGGTCTTGCCCTGAAACGCCACTGGCAATGGGTTGCAGCCCAAAAACAGGCAGAACACCCGGTATGCTTGCCTTTTCTTTTGATTACATCCCGCTCGGATGTAGGGATGGCAACGCAATTTATTTGGCAAAGTATTGACGATTTGATTATCGCTCCGATCGAGAAGATAGAATTGCAAGCGCGGGTGGAGATTTTGCTGCGATCGCGCCAGTTGTCTTTAACTCTCAAATTGTCTCACGACCAACTCGATCGCACTTTGCAAACAGCCCAAGAACTCAACGAGATGAAAACCTCTTTGCTGTACATGATTGCCCACGACGTTCGCAATCCTTTGAATTTCATCATCGGCACTACACAAGTTCTTACCCAGTACAAATCGAAATTAACAGATGAGAAAACACAAGAAATGCTAGACAAAACTCAAGCAGCCGCAAAAGGCATCGATCAGTTATTGGAGGACGTTCTGCTGCTAGGCCGTGTTGAGTCAGGAAAAACCGGGTTTTGCTTGCTACCGCTTGACTTAGCAACGTTTTGTAATGAATTGGTAGAGGAATTTCAGAGCAGCCTAAAGTTGAAACCTCAAACTGAGCCGGTAACGCTGATTTTTGTGAATCACAGTCCATCGGCGATGGCGTGTTTGGAGGTAAGCTTGCTCCGGCGCATTCTGGGCAATTTGCTGTCAAATGCTATTAAGTATTCTCCCCCAAATACCCAAGTAATTTTTGAATTAAAAGTTACTGAAACTGAGGCTATTTTTTCGGTACAGGATGCAGGAATTGGCATACCTTTAGCCGAGCAAAAACGGCTGTTTGATTCGTTTTACCGCGCTACAAATGTCGGTCGAATTCCCGGTACTGGACTGGGGCTGAGCATTGTTAAAAAATGCGTGGACTTGCACGGTGGCGAAATTACATTGAGCAGTGAAGAAGGCGTCGGCAGTATATTTACGGTAACGCTGCCGATCGATCACAAAACCTAGAAAAAAGCAAATCTCGCCTGCAACGCCTTAAACTAGATGCAGGAATTATATTGGGATTTAAAGACGGGATTTTTGGCAGGGATGATAAATCGCTGGTTTCTCATTTTTATTACGGCATCGATGCAAGGCTTTTGATGGTTTTTTCCTGGGCAATTGCAGCGAAAATTTATCATGCTCGATCCGATCGCACCGCTGGCGGAAAATCCACACTATTTTAAAGTGCATCGCGCTGCTGCTATTTCTCTGCCCAAGAGTAACGGGTTCTCGCGATTTGTTGGAAATTCGTTTAAGCTAGCAAAAATAACTCATTTATCACGGCAATTTCAAGAACTAAACTTGTCCGAAACCAGCGCCAAAATACAGTAAAATACTTTATTTTGTGTTCGTTATTACTTTTTTAGACTGACTAATTCAAAGTTCTAAAGGAGCAATAGCGTTAAACAAATTTTCTAGGATAAATCGCAGCAAAGATTGAGTTGCTAATATTAAACCTAATCGAGCTTGGGCTAGTTTTGGCTGTTCTATTTTAACTTCTCCCCAAATTCGGCACTGGCTGTAAAAAATCTGAAATGCTTCGCTCAAACTATTGGCTAATTTGAAATAATTGACAGGTTGTTCGCGGTTTTTCACGTCAAAAGTAGGATATAAATTGTCTAGCACTGTTAACAGTTGGGATATTAAACGGCGTTCTGCTGGATGCACTAACCGCAGTCGATCGCCCTCGTCAATCCAAGGGATAGGATTTGGACTCGCTAGGAACCAAATTTGCGGCGCTGTAGTGACATCGGGCTGTGCGATCGCAATTATGCGATCGCGATCGGCCATTCGCAACAGGGAACAACAGCGCGCGTGGCTGTACTGAATCGGAAACAGTCGATCGGCACACACAACAGGAGATAAGATCCGATATTCTGGAACTGGGAGCGGAATTTGAGCTAAACGCTGCAACCAGACGGCTAAACCGGCATCCGTCAACTCTAGTTCAATCATTCCATCCCGTGCGACTTTAACGGCGAAATCCGGGTAACAAAACGGTTGGAGAGTTTCGGCCAACTGTGTGGCGATCGCCTGCGGTGTCTGCTGCCAAGGTTTAGTCAATTTCAGGGCAATCGCAGACAGGTACAGCACTCGCGCGCTATTTTTACCCCGATTTAACGGAATTTCGGTCATTGTCCCCTGCTGGGCGATCGCCCTGTGGAACCTTAAGAGCAAGAAACACTTCACTGTAACTTCTGGGTAGTGCGAGATATTTGCTGTATCCATTATCGGCCGATCCTGCGGTAAAAGTGCCTAGAGACTGTTACCACTTGTGCTGTCCTTGTACGTTAAACTGCTTATGTCAGAGATAGTCGATCGGCTTATTCCGGTGGCGCTACATCGAATTAATCCACTTTCTAGCGATTTTTGGGCGAAATATACAATAATTCACGATCGACTCATTGCTGAATTCTACCATTTTCATGTATTTTTTGCTACATTAAAATTTTGGGTAAAACTGAGAAGAGTCAGCACAGTTAAGAAGCGTGTCAGCTCGATCGGGGGTTGGTTGTCTCACTTAGTATCGCAATGCAGGCCAAAGCTGTTTTTCTCACTAACTAAATATATCCCAGAGCCTCACTTATGCAATCAACTTCCACACATCCAGAAACGATCGATCGACCTTTTATCACCTGGCAGCGAATTATCGACTGGGCCCAGGAACACTACCGCTGCCGGACTTTTAGCAAAGACGAGAAGATTCCAGCCAGACCCGGACTGCTCTATTTAGTCCAGAAAGGTTCTGTGCGGCTCGTAGGCAGCGCTCAGGTTAGCGCCGCTTCAAAATCGTCGAAATCCTCTGACAAAACTACAGAAGAAGCTTTTTTGGGTTTCGTCGGTGCCGGTCAGCCCTTTGAACTGGTTGCTCAGTCTCCCTTTACGCTCCAAGCTTATGCCCACGCCGATAACACTCACGTAGTGTGGATGTACTGGCACGATTTGGATAATTGGCCTCACTTTCGTCGGGAAATTTTGGATGCGTTTCGCTACCAGCACCAGCGAAAACTGCTCTGGCTAAGCACTTTGGGACAGCGCCGGACGATCGACAGATTGCTGGGTTTTCTCACTTTGTTGATCGAAGAGTTCGGCGAACCCTACGTAGGTGAGGGATCACCGGATGTGGTTCGGGGCTACCGATTACCTTGGACATTGACTCACGCTCAAATTGGTAGCGCCATCGGCTCAACACGGGTGACGGTGACGCGGCTGATGGGTAAGTTGCGATCGAAAGGTTTAATTAATACTGAAGATGACAATTTAATCTGTTTGCCGACTAAGGCTACTCCCCAAAAGACCAAAAACCAAAAGCAGGATGTAGCAGGATTCCTGGAAGATTCCCTCAAAGATTCCCTCGAAGATGATCTCGAAGATGATCTCGAAGATGATCTCGAAGATAATCTCGAAGATGATCTCGAAGAATCTGCATAAAATCCTGCGGGTGATTCCCCACAAACAGCGCATCGCTATTAAATCAATCGCCAAAATGGTTGGGAAGTTCTTAATTGCTGAAGCATAAGCGGTCGATTGTTGCTCTCCTAGATAACTAACTAAAGCTTTCTTCCCTCTTCCTTCTTCCTTCTTCCTCGTTCCTTCTTCCTTCTTCCCTCTTCCTTCTTCCTTCTTCCTTCTTCCTTCTTCCTTCTTCAAGGTACTAATGACAATGACCGATGACAAGCAAAAATCTCCAATCCCGAACAATCAGCAACGGGTGGTATTCTGCGACTTTGACGGCACGATAACTGTTGAAGAAACTTTTGTAGCAATGCTCAAGCATTTTGCACCGGAATTGTCATCTCAACTAATGCCGGAAATACACGCAAGAAGGCTGAGTTTGCGATCGGGAGTGCGGCAGTTACTAGAGTCTATTCCCTCGGAATGTTATGGGGAAATTGTAGATTTTTCTAGGGGAAAGTTGATGCGGCCGGGATTGGTGGAATTGCTGGATTTTTTGGACGAGCAAAAGGTGGATTTTGCGATCGTTTCCGGTGGCCTGCGGATTATGGTAGAGACGGTGATGGGTGATTTGGTACACCGGGCGATCGCCATTTATGCTGTGGATGTAGACGCTAGTGGGCCTCACTTACGAGTCAATTCTGAGTTTGAAGGAGATGCGGAATTGGTGTCTAAGGTGCGGGTGATGAGCCTGCACCCATCCCAGGAACAGGTGGCGATCGGAGATTCTCTGACGGATTTTAACATGGCTTTGCAGGCGAATTCGGTGTTTGCGCGCGATCGGCTAGCCGAGTATCTAGACGAACAGCAAAAGCCGTATACTAAATGGGATAATTTTTTTGACGTGTTGGAAACTTTATCCCAGAAATGGAATTGAAACTTAACTAGGAATTGCGCAAAAATCGCACTAAGCAGCCTATAGCGGTTCTCAAAAAAGTGAGGAGAGCCTCATGCCCTATGCCCCATGCCCTATGCCCTATGCTGGAAGCGTACCTGATCTTTCTGAGAAAGGCTATATATGTACTTGTAAGGTGCATAAGCACCCTACGTTTAAAACGGCTAGCGCAATTCCTATCAACGTCAAAAATAGATCAAAATCTGAGGATTTGCAGAGAATGAGTGGCGATTTGAGATCGGATTTAATTGCAGCAGCCAAACATTTTTACGATCGCGGTTGGATGGCTGGGACTGCTGGTAATCTTTCAGCCCGCTTACCAGACGGCAGTTTTTGGATTACTGCTAGTGGGCGTCAGAAAGGGCAGTTAACTGCTTCAGATTTTATCAGAATGAGCTTAGACGGCGTTATTGTTGAGCAACCTGTTCCCGACAGCCGCCCTTCCGCCGAAACCAGCATTCATGTAGCCGTTTACAATTGTTTTCCAGACGCGAAAGCTTGCTATCACGTACACTCAATCGAGGCAAATTTAGTTTCTCGGCTAGTAGCAGGCGATGCAGTGCCTTTACCTGCGATCGAAATGCTCAAAGGTTTGGGGGTGTGGGAGGAAAACCCGCAGGTGGCGATACCCCTATTTACAAATTATTTAGAAGTCCCTAAAATAGCCAAGGAAATTTGTGAATATTTTGCGGTTTCATCGCCCTCTGTACCCGCTTTGTTAATTCGCGATCACGGCATCACAGTTTGGGCAGACTCCCCAGCCGCCGCCTACAATTACGTAGAAATTGTAGAATACATTTTTCGCTACACCCTCGCAGCCCGCCAATTAAATTTAGATTTGAAATGTTAGATTTGAAATCTGGACATTCCAGGATGCAAAACCTAATTATGTTGAGTTCCATTCACACCGCACCTTACCGCTATTACTATGCAATACTTGGGACAATTTTTGATGGCTAACCGTATAATAATGGTTGCAAAATGATTCGGCAATCGAGTTACTTTCCGGTAAATCTAGGGTTTCAGACTACGAACTAAAAACTGTCCTGACTATGGACTATGTAGACTGTATAAAACGAGCAAACATCAAGAATAGATAATAAAAATTATGGCTAAATATACCAGAATTCTATCCATAGATGGAGGCGGAATTAGAGGGATTATCCCCGCGCAAGTTGGAGTTAGCCTTGAGACCAAGCTACAACAGAAAAGCGGCAACCCAAATGCGAGAATAGCTGACTATTTTGATTTAATTGCCGGCACGAGTGCCGGAGGAATTTTAACCTGCATCTATTTGTGTCCCGATACCGAAAATCCCAGCAGACCTCGGTGGACGGCTCAAGACGCTGTTAATTTTTCCATCAAGAGCGGTCGCGAGGTTTTTAAGAGTTCATTTTGGCAAAAACTCAAATCTATCGACGGTTTGATAGATGAGAAATATCCGAGCGATGCCTTAGAAAAATTCTTTTTGGAACATTTCAAAGATTGCCAACTCAGCCAACTGCTGAAACCTTGTTTAATTACCAGTTACGATATCGAAAGAAGAAAAGCTAACTTCTTCAATCAAATAGATGCTAAAAAATATCCAGAAGCAGACTATTTTATCAGAGATATCACCAGAGCCACATCTGCCGCTCCCTCTTACTTTGAATCTCCCAAAATCTACTCTCTGACAAACGAATCCTACGCTTTAATTGATGGGGGAGTATTCGCAAACAATCCAGCACTTTGTGCCTATGCTGAAGTCAGAAATAAATTAAAAATTCCCGACGAACGCCCAGAGAGAGGCCCCACAGCAAAAGATATGGTAATCTTATCGCTGGGGACGGGACAAGCTCAGAAAAAATTCCCCTACGAAGAAGTAAAAAACTGGGGTCAAGTTGAGTGGGTTGAGCCTTTGATTAATATCATGATGACCGGAGTTTCAGAAACTATAAATTATCAAATGCTCCAAATTTATGATGCGGTTGAAAGACCAAATCAATATTTGAGAATTAGTCCAGATTTGAGCCACGAACAACCGCTGCCGATTGATGATGCTTCGGAAAAGAAGATATCGGAACTGGTGAGAATTGGCAAGGAGCAAGCCGAAAAGTATAACGAACGGTTGGATGAGTTGATCGACTTGTTGCTTGCCGAGTAGTTAGTCATATTGTAGGGTGGGTTGGGCGCGGCGATTAAGTTAAGTAACCAATAAATAAATCTCAAACCGCGCCTAACCCACCAATCGCTCCCTCTGGCAGACTGAAAATATATGTTGACAAATCGTGCAATAATTGCTGTACAATTGCCGAAAATCTCTATGTGGCAATGCTTCGTCCTGTTTGCAATTAATCGCGAGCCGTCAGTAATTGGTTAAAAAACACCAAAAGCGCGATCGACATTTAGATGAAACCTTGAATAACAGGTGGTTTCAGCGGTTTTTAGTGACGCTGTTCCTGGGCGGCCAAGTGCTGCTGCGCGTCCTGCAAGGCAAAATTGACCGCCGCAAAATCATGGAACATTTAGTCACCGTAGGCCTGGATTCTTTGCGCTCCGTGCTGCTAATAGCCTTTTTTGCGGGCATGATTTTCACCGTTCAATCGGCCAGAGAATTGATTCGGTTTGGGGCGGTTGGGGCGGTGGGAGGTGCTTTTGCTCTGGCATTTTGCCGCGAATTAGCACCAGTTTTAACGGCGGGCGTGGTGGCGGGACAAGTAGGTTCGGCTTTTGCTGCGGAGATTGGAGAAATGCAGGTGACGGAACAAATAGATGCCCTGTATATGTTGAGAACAAATCCAGTTGATTATTTAGTAGTGCCGAGGGTGATAGCTTGCTGCATCATGCTGCCGATTTTAACAATTTTTGCGGTGGCGGTGGGGATTTTGGGCGGGCTGTTTGTGGCGGTTAATTTTTATGAGTTGGAACCGTCGGTATTTTTGGAATCGGTGCGGACTTTTTTGGGGCCTTGGGATTTAGTAACTGTGGCGATTAAGAGTTTTATTTTTGGGTTGATTATTGCCCTCGTCGGTTGCGGTTGGGGGTTGACTACCACGGGCGGAGGAAAAGGTGTAGGCCAAGCTGCAACGGCGGCGGTTGTGACTTCTTGGGTGTTTATTTTTGTGGCAGATTTCTTTTTATCGCTGTTGATGTTTCATGAGTTGGGAATTACTAGAAGTTGAGGTTAATTGATTTTAGATTTTAGATTAGACAAGATTACCAAAATAATTAGGACGACGCTTTGAGCATCGTCCGAAAATTTGATTCAAAGGGCTTTTGCAATTCAAGTCTATTTTATTGCAATCTTGTCTATTTGAGATTAAACAGAGGGTTTCGGCTCAGGAATATAAGGAGGGCGATAAACTCTAATTTCCTGAATTGGAACTTTGCTGTCTGTTTCGGGAATGATTTCGAGAATGTGTTTGGAATTGCTTAAATTCTGAGCCAATGTTGTAGGATATTCTAGGCTTGAATCTACAATCTTTGGCGGAATGTATGAATCAACAAACATCGGTTTAACCTGCCAAGTAATCTCAAAACCTTTCGGAGTCAGCTTTTTAGAGTATTCATAGGCATTTTGCAGCCACCAGTTTTTCGGTTCAATCACGACGCGGCCAGATTTTGAAACAAACATTTCGTCGTTTGTACCGCTGCCGTCGTAACCTGTTTTAGAACCGATCACGTCAAATTTAAACTTGGTAGCATCGCTGTTAATCTCAGTGATTATCGCTTTCCAATCTTCGATGATTAGGGGTTTTTGGCTGGATATTTGGAGAATTGCGGGCCAAGCGACGCCCAGACTAGCGCTGGGTCTGGTGATACTGTAAAGTTCGGGAAATTCTGAGGGTTTTTTGCCGTCGATCGCAATTTTAGCAGAAATTGCCTTGCCGTTGAAGGTTTTATCAGCGATCGCATCTATCCGATTTCCTTCAAACTCCAAAACCAACTTACCATCTTGCCACTTAACATCAGTGCCAACTCTATAGGTTTTGACTAAATCCTGCGACGCTGCTTGAGGAGAGTTTGGGTTGTATCGCAGGTGCGGTTTAATCAAAGCAGCCAAGAGGAAATTTCCCCAATCATTGAGGTGAATGCTGTCACTCAATAGCTGTTTGGGCTGCAATCGATTGTCTTTTAAATATCTGCGCCAAGGTGCGCGAATTTCTGCGATTTCGCAGCCGTATTTATCTGCCAACTCAGGCAGCCATTTAGTTGAATGAGTGTTGTGCCATTCATATCCTTTGACTTCATCTGGATTATCGCTCTTGTTACCTGCGGGCAACCAGTTTATGTGGTCTGAATGCAAGAGTATTTCGCTAGCAGTGCGGCTGCGGACATTGGCAATTATCGCTTCGTAATCTTCATCGCCTCCGTAGACGTGAAAAATTAGCAAATCTGGATAAAAAGGATACAAATCGTGTGCGCTGGGACGGATTAAAATCGGCGCTGCAAATCCTCCGATTGCCCGATTTTCCACTATCAAATCTGCATAGGGAAATCGCTGTTTCAAATCCTTTGCTACATCTTGCCACCAATCTTGCTGAGTGATGGATTGACCGTAAAATAAGATGCGTACTTTTCGGCGTTGTGTGGGAGTGCTGGTTGCAAGTAACCCCATCGTCCGTTGAATTCTGGCTCCCAAATTAGCATTATTTGCAATAGGAGCGGGTGGGGGAAATGGGGTGGCGACTGCTGTTTTTTTAAGAATCGGAACTAACAGGAAGCTCAAACATAATAAAAGTAGCCACCAGTATCTATAAATCTGGGATTTTAGGCTGTTACCGTGCCGTTTTGCCATTGTTTTATGTTTCGGTTCTCTAAAAATTATCCCTAACTAAGCTGTGGAGCATTTAAATTGCATATTCGGGACGCTGCTCAAAGCCCATCCCACAAGAATTTTATTGATTTTTGACACACAATTTAAATGTAGAACAGCTTACCAAAAGTATCTCTAGCGTTCACATTGTAAACCTTTCGATAGCTTGTACGCTACATGGTGCGGTTCAGGAATAGCTTGCGGTTGTACAGTGCGCGCCTTACGAGTTGCTTTTTTATTCTTGATTCTGTTATATTAACAATATAGTGCGACAAAAGATGATATAATTCTGGCTGATTAATTGCAAAAGATCGATCGCACGTCAAATGGATTACAAAACAGCCCGCAGTTTTCTGATCGACCAAGGAACAGCCCTGGACACCAAGAAAAATCCCGACGCCTTCCTGATGCGCCTCAAACAAGGCCAGCCGCCCGTACCGGGACAGGTGACATCGATTTTATTAGCTTTAAAAATATTGTTTGAAGGGCTGCAAGAATCTCCAATGCTCGATCGCCAATTAATCTCGGCACTGCATTTACTCTCAGTCGAGAGTTTGCTACAATTTGAAGCAGGACTTCGCAGAGGAGTTTCTTGGCCGCCACTGCTCAAAGAAGACTTAACTAGAATTGCGATCGCAGTCAAGAATATCTTTTCCGGCGTCTGGCAATAGTTTAGCTGAGTCAACTCCCGACGTTTAACAAGAAAAATTGTCAAACTCTACTCGCGAAAGCTTTCTAGGGATGCCAAAAGAGCCGGAAGTCCCGCCAGCGAGGCGGACACTAAAGCCTCATCTTTGTAAACTCGCGATCGGGTAATGCCAATAGTTTTAGCAGCCGAGGTTGTAGAGCCTCGCATCTCCCTATTACTGGTTTCGACTATCCCTAAATTTCTGGTTTCTCGCTTCAAACCCAACATAGCAGTATCCTCAATTTATCCGTAGGGTTGCGCCGCCAAATTTTTCGGGGCTTGCTCAATACTTCTATTATTACTCAGATTGGCAAAAGATATGAAACGATGAAATAATTATTCACGATTGGTAGGGATCAAGTTAAACTGCATCATAACTCTTGTCAAGCTCCATAACAACTCTTATTAATTTTTTACAGAAAGTGTTTGTTTGAGCCGATCGCCCGCAGCGACACAGACACCAGCAACTAAAAAGGCGATCGTGCCTACAACCGCCGTGTTAACAACAGGAATAGCCCAAGGTTCTGCAAACATAACTGAGTACAAACTCATCTCCAGCGAAAAACCGCCAAAATAAATCCCCACGCCCAACCCTCCCTGCTGCGGTGGCACCAGAGACAAAGCAAAAGGAACCATACCGTTAGCCACCAAACTATAACTAAAAATTACAGCCAAAACAGTTACTGCTACCATCACAATCCCCTGACTGAAAGCCACCGCTAACAGCAAAACAGCAGTTGCCGCCAATCCGCCCAAAAGCGCCCGCTGATTCCCCGCACGGGTGGCAATTTTCCCAGCAAGGAAAGCAGCAAAAGCCAAAATAATAGCAAATAAATCCCGTCATTAACAATTTAAGATCGGCGCCCGCGATTCAGAATGGGGGCGAGATTTATTTGCAGCAGTTCGTTCAGTTGTCAATACTGGGAAGCTTCCCAAGCTGAGTTTTCCAACTCTTCGTCAGAAATATCAGGGATAAGTACGAGCACTTCTCCGATACCGACAGGAAAACCATTGAGTTTGCTCAAGCCATCGATTACGGTAGCTAGGAGGGATAACTCTATCTGGTGCAGATTTTTTGCTTTTTCGATCAGTTGGTAGTCCGCGTTAATCTGCGTGCATCTGCGGTTTCAATACTCCATCATCGCCTACTGCCCGATCGCTACAGCATCGATATTTCCAGCAGAAAAAGCCGGACGAATAAACTCATCCTTCTCCTCGGCTGTGATGAAACCCTTATCTACCGCTAGCTGCATCACTTCAGTCAGAAACCCTCTGAGGGTATCTAATACTTGAGCGCGATCGCACTCAAACTGCTTTTCCCAGCATGAATATCCAAACTTTCTCAATGTGCAGCTAATCTGATTGTCGATGGGTACTAACGTAATAGCGAAGGAACTTTCAGGAAAAGTTATTACTATTTTTTGACCTTGTGATAGCTTAAAAATTTCCTTGGGAAAGTAATTGTCAATCATCATACAAATATCTGGGTCTAAAAATACCTGTCTTTTCTCATCACCTATTTCAATTAAAACTTTATGGTTGTATTCAAAACAGAAACGCCACCATCCCATTTCAAAATGAGAAAGTTCTCCTAATGGATCTTCTGGAGCAATTCCCCAATCTTCTTCTAAGAAAAGTTCTGTTAATCTAATATCGAATTTTTGACTACTATTCATGGCGACTACTCCTATTTAATTAGGACAAAATTGAACAATCTACAGGATAACCATAAACCACAGACACGATCTTAAAAAAGTAGTAAGTTGGGCGAAGTGAAACCTAGGGTTAGTTTCCTCAACCCAACCTACAAATTAGGATTACGGTGTCGGATTCGGATACTTAGCGTGCACAGAATTAATTTCTGCTACAATCTCTTCAGAGAGCGTCACATCCAAACTGCTGAGATTTTCCTCAAGTTGCGCGATCGATGTTGCACCGATAATTGTGCTACTCACAAACCAGCGCGATCGCACATAAGCCAAAGCCATCTGCGCCGGACTCAAACCGTGCTTTTGAGCAATCTCAATATATCCTTTCACCGCATCGTTCAGATTAGTTTTATCGTAACGCTGACCAAATCCAGCAAACAAAGCCAGTCGCGAATTTTCCGGTATTCCATTTAAGTATTTACCCGTTAATATCCCGAAAGCCAAAGGACTGTAAGCCATCAATCCCACATTCTTAAAACGGCAAGTTTCTGCCAAATTCATGTGAAAAGTCCGATTGCTCAAACTAAAAGCATTCTGAATCGAAACAACTTTCGGCAAACCGTGTTTTTCCGCCAATTCGCAAAACTCGCAAACTCCCCAAGGCGTTTCGTTACTCAAACCCAAATAGCGGATTTTGCCAGCTTTAATCAAGTCAGCAAATACCTCTAATTGTTCTAAAATTGGTACAGTTTCGTGTTCTTGAGTAATATCGTAGTCCGGCGCGCCAAATAGCGGCACGTAGCGATCGGGCCAGTGGATCTGATACAGGTCGATGTAGTCAGTTTGCAGGCGCTTCAGGCTGTCATTCAGGGCTTTTTCGACATTTGGGCGATCGATCTGATTTTTACCTTCCCGAATCCACTTTAATCGAGTGCTTCTCCCCGCCACTTTCGTCGCTATAATAACCTTATCCCGCTGCTGTTTCACCAGCCATTCCCCGATATATTCCTCGGTTTTTCCCTGACTTTCCGGTTTTCCCGGCACCGGATACATTTCTGCCGTATCGATAAAGTTGATTCCTCGGGAAATTGCCAAATCGAGCTGTTGCGCTGCTTCTGTAACGGTGTTCTGCTGGCCGTAAGTCATCGTACCCAAACAGATTTCAGATACTGATAAATCGCTTTCGCCTAGTTTTTTGTATTCCATAATTTTGCCCATCAAAAAAATCTCTGATTCTATATTATCAAAAAAATGATTTGATTTACAAGACAGCAAAAAAGTGCGATCAACCTCCTCTCCTAATTCCTCTGCGCTCTCTATGTTCTCTGCGGTTAAAAAAAACATTTTCATAATTATAAGCGAATTTGACGATCAGAAAAATGTGTTAATTGCAAATCATACATCGGGCAAATTTAATGTTAATATAAATAATTGCTAGTCAGATTATTTATGAGTTTATACCCACAAAAAGTTCCTTTTGTCAACCTCTCCCTGCAACACCAACCAATTCAATCCCAAATAACAGAAACACTTGGGAAAATTATTGAGCGAGGAGACTTTATTTTAGGTCAAGCACTGGCAGAATTTGAAACAGCATTTGCCGCAGCTTCTGGAGTACAATACGGTGTAGGAGTGGCTTGCGGAACTGATGCGATCGCCCTGGGACTCCAAGCTTGCGGCATTAATCCGGGCGACGAGATTATTATCCCCGCCAACACGTTTATCGCCACCATCATCGCGGTCATTCAAGCCAAAGCAATACCTATCCTGGTAGATTGTGACCCGGAAACCGCCCTGATTGACCTCACAGCAGCCGAAACAGCGATTACCTCAAAAACTAAAGCAATTATCCCCGTACATCTCTACGGTCAAATGGTATCGCCCAGTCAGCTTTTAGATTTTGCCAACCGCCACAACTTAATAATTTTTGAAGATGCCGCCCAAGCGCACTTAGCCGAAAGAGAAGGATACCGCGCCGGTGCCATTGGGAAAGCTGCCGCCTTCAGCTTTTATCCCAGCAAAAACCTCGGCTGCTTTGGCGATGGTGGGATGTTAATTACTAATGATGCAAAAATCGCAGAAGAAATGCGAACTCTCCGTAATTATGGAGCACGAATAAAATATTTGCACACTAAAATTGGCACTAATAGTCGCCTTGATAATTTGCAAGCCGCCGTGCTCAACGTGAAGTTGCCTTACTTGGAAAAATGGAATCGCGATCGCAACTTAGCCGCCCAACATTACAATACTTTATTAGAGCCGCTGAAACACAAAGGCATTGTACCGATCGCCAATCACAGCGGTTCAGGTCACATTTATCACATCTATGCGATCCAAATTACTGAGAAAAGCCCCATCGACCGCAATACCCTCCAGCAAAAACTCGCCCAAGAAGGCATTGAAACAGGCATCCACTATCCCGTACCCTGCCACCTGCAACCAGCCTACCAAAACTTAGGCAATCCGGGCGACTTCCCCCACGCAGAAACTCTCTGCCAACAGATTTTATCATTGCCAATTTATCCCGGATTGAGTAATACTCAGATTGAGCAGGTTGTAGGGGCGATCGTTTGACAGTTGACAGTTGACAGTTGACAGTTGACAGAAGGAAGAGTTGACAGAAGGAAGAGTTGACAGAAGGAAGACGCAAGACTCAAGACGGAAGAAGACATACACAGTAAACTGTTTAGCGATCGGTATTTCACCTTTAATTAGGTGGATTTACTTAATTGTTTATAAAAGTTATGCTGAGGGTGTTGCAAGCCATAGGGTGGAGATCTCAAAGCGTTGGAGTTGGGAATTAACAAACTTTAACTCACAGTTCACAATCCCTTTCGCGTTGTGAACCCTCGCGCGACAATCTCAAAACTTCTCAAACCATGCACATCCAGCGCAGAATTCGCATTGTTCTCAAGCGATACCTCCTGGGGGAAGGTATCACGGTACTCCTAGTGCTACTGTACGCCCCCCTGCTAGTACACTGGTACGACGGCTGGCTTAACAAAAACATCAGCATCGAACACGAATACTTCAGCCACGGACTAATTGGTTTGCCCTACGCGGCTTATATTGCTTGGATGAACCGAAATTGCTGGCTGCGCTTGCCCAACTCGCCGCATCCTTTGGGAAGCTTTTTCCTGGTACTAGCGACGCTTTTTTATCTGAGTCGCTTAAGCGATTTGGTGAATTTATCCCTGCCACTAATGCTAGCCAGCATTTGCTTATCTTTAAAAGGAATTCCCGGATTAAAATTGGAGGGAATGCCACTTTTATTCGTATTTTTGGCCTCGCCAAACCACATTCCTTACCTCATAGAACCCTACGCATTGCCGTTGCAGCACTTCATTGCTGAAGCATCAGGCTGGATATTAATTAAGGTTGGTCTCAACGTCAGAGTCGAAGAAATTTATCTGTACGTAAACGATCGCATTGTCGAAGTTGCGCCCCACTGTGCAGGCTTGAAAATGCTGTTTACCAGTCTTTACGTCAGCTTAATTCTACTGGATTGGACGGGTGTTTGGAGTTCCCACAAAAAAAGCATTTTGTTTTTAGTGGCTACATCTATTATTAGCATAACTTCCAACATTCTGCGCAACACTTTGCTGACTTATTTTCACGGAACCGAAAGAGAGAGACTTTTTACTTGGCTGCACGCCGGATGGGGCGGAGACTTGTATTCTGCTTGTATACTAGGCTTATTGGTACTTCTCATCAACGGGATGGAAAAGTATTTCCCCAGCCAGTCTGCCAATTCATGAAACAAATGATTTCAGCACGGAAACTACTGCGGCGGTACCAATTATCTAAAATTGTGGTACTGGTGTTTTTGCTGGTACTGGTTGGAGTAGTAGCAATTCCCGGCTACGCGACGGGAAGGTGGCCTTGGACAAACCCGCCGACAGTTGCAAACCTCAAGCAATTGAAAAGTTTGCGCCAAAACGGGATGAGACTTCCCGGCTGGCAGGTGATTAGCGTCCAGAATAACGTCCAAATTGGCGGTCACAGATGGTTAGTTGAAGAAATCAAAAATCATCAAACAATTGCCATTTTATTGCTGATGCCTCAAAACGACCCCAAAAACCAGCCACAAGTAGAATGGCTAGATATCGATGGATTTCACCGGTGGCAAACAGATTCTCATCGCACTTTGAGGTTTACAGTTAAATTAGCGCCAACATCCGACAAGCCATCGCCTACCGTCGAGGCCCGGTTTTTCCGAAGCTGGACTTCCCAACAAACTTTTGCTGTCGTGCAGTGGTACGCTTGGCCTAATGGGGGTTCTCCAGCAACCAGCCGCTGGTTTTGGGAAGACAGCATTGCTAGACTGTCGAACCGCCGCGCCTCTTGGGTTGCTGTCAGTATCATCGTTCCGATTCAACCGCAGGACGATATTAAGATAGTTGAACCGCTGCTGGAATCTCTGAGTCAAAGTGTTCAAGCTCAATTAATGGCAGAAACTTTCTGAGTTTAATCAAGAGGGCGATTGAAATCGCTTCTATACAAACAAAGACCGCCTCCGCGGGCTAGAAGAATCAAGAGGTAATACCAATTATAAAAAATATTGCTACAGATAAATTAGAGAATCTCATCTTTAGGGAAACGGCATTGCCGTGTCCGGCTGGAGAGTAGAAAAAATATAAAATTTAAGTGCAGGCTTGCGGACATGAAACTTAAAAATCAGCGAATTATTCAAAATATCACCCTTTTTTATACCCTCAAAATGCGGGAAAAATTCACAATCAAAAATCGCGTTGCTTTTTCCTTGGCTGGTCTGCACTCAACTGCTTGGACTTTATCTTTTGCTGCTGTATTTTGGGGCTTTAACGGCAAAGTTTTTTCCGAAAAGGCTTTAGCCCAATCTGTTGTTCCTAGTTCTGAACAGTTCTTACCACCACCACCACTGCGCGTACCGCCACCGCCAGCCAACTTCAACAGACAAATTAACCCAGCTTTTCGGAATCGGCCTTACCGCTTGGGCCCTGGAGACCAGATTTCTGTTCAAGTTCAGCGCTTCCCAGAGCTAAATTTTACAGGTGCTATCAGCCCTGAAGGGGTAATTGTACTGCCATTAATCGGCACAGTAAATGTGCGCGGCCTTACCGTCGAAGAAGCACAGCAGCGACTCCGAGAGCGATTCACCCAATTTATCAAAAATCCTCAAGTCTCGACTGCTTTGCTGGTTCAGCGCCCGGTAGTGGTGACGGTGACGGGGGAAGTGGCGAGACCTGGTTTTTATCCGCTGCAAACTCCGCAGCTTCCGGCGGCTTTGGCTGCGGCGGCTGGGACGACTCCGACGGCCGAACTGCGGGCGGTGCGGGTGCGGCGGACTTTGCCTGGTGGCGCTGTGGCGGAGCAAGTTGTTGATATTTTGACGCCGCTGCAAACTGGTATTGCTCCGCCGGATTTGCGTTTGGAAGATGGAGATGCGATCGTCGTACCGTATAAACAGATTACAGCCGATCGCAAATCCGATCAAGATTTAGCATCCAGGTACAGCCTAGCCGCTGCGGCTGTCCCCGTCCAAGTTACGATCACTGGAGAAGTCGGCAAACCGGGTTTTTACACGCTTCCGGTGGGTTCTGGTCGAATTTCCGCTGCTGTGACGATTGCAGGCGGAGTCACGGGAAAAGCCGATTTGCGGGCGGTGCGAGTGCGGCGGACGCTGGTAGACGGCTCCTCGGTGGAGCAACCCCTCGACCTCTACACTCCCTTAGCAAAGGCTAACGATTTGTTCGATTTTCCTTTGGCATCGGGAGATGTGATTGTCATCCCGGAATTGGACGCTAGTATCAAAAACCTAGACTACGACAAAGCTCTGGTGGCGCGGTCTACGCTGATTAAGCCCAGGATCTACGTTCGAGTTTTGAGTTACGCTAGTGGTAGTTTGACTTCGTTCTACCTAGAAAATGGCAGCAAGTTTTTGGATGCTATCAACAACTTACCTGTAAATCTAGCTGACTTGCGGAAAATGGCCCTGATTCGGTTCGACCAAAAGCAAGGTAGAGCAATCAACCGCAAGATAGATGCGAAAGCTGCTTTGGAGGGAAATGTTTCTCAGAACCCGATGCTGGAAGATAATGATGTGATTGTGATTGGTAGAAATCTGGTAGAGCGCGTTGGTTATGCAATCAATACTGTTACTCGACCATTCCGCGATACTTTGGGATTTATTCTGTTCTTCGAGCAATTAAGAAATGGGGTGACAAATTTGTTTGGGCCATCCAATAATAATAGGTAGTCATTGGGCATTGGGCATTGGGCATTGGGCATTGGCCAAACAGGTCATTGGCCAAACAGGTCATTGGGCGAAGCGAAGCGGAGGGATTGGGCGAAGCGAAGCGGAGGGATTGGGCATTGGGCATTAGGCATTGGTCATTGGTCATTGGTCATTGGTCATTAGTCATTGGTCATTAGTCATTAGTAAAGAGGGCGGGTTTTGTATTCGTAAAGTCGCTTCTATCAAAGATTTTTAGCTAAACCCGAACCTACCAGATACTATGTTTTTGGCTCCGACATACTTAGTTATGATTTATCGTTAGAGGGCGGGTTTTGTATTCGTAAAGTCACTTCTATCAAAGATTTTTAGCTAAACCCGAACCTACCAGATACTATGTTTTTGGCTCCGACATACTTAGTTATAATTTATCGTTGGCAATTCTTCAATCTAAAATCTAAAATCTAAAATAGTCATGACTTTATCAGTTGTTAAACGTTATTTAATTGCTTTTGACCAATATAAGTGGGTGGGACTGGCCACTCTCGCGGTGAGTGTGGGCGTGTCGGGAGTAGTGGCTGGGCAGCCAACTCCGGCGCCGGTTTACGTTGCTGTAGGTACGCTGACCTACCTCAGACCGAGCGTGATTTTTTCATCGACTACTACTAAAATTCAACAGGAAGGACAAGAAATAACTAAAGATATGCTGCTGGATACAGAGAAGGTGCTTAAACCAGTAGCAGAAAAACTCATCAAAGCAGAAAAAAAATTAAACAAAGAAGAAGCGGCAATAGTAAATAAAGAAGAAGCGGAAAAAAAATTACAACTTTTGACTAAAAAGCTGGCAGACAACGTGCAGATCAAGATGCCGACTAAGAATAATGACCCCAGCGCTTTGATTCAAGTATTGTACAAAAATGCCGATCGCAAAAAAGCAGAAGCGGTAGTAAAGGCGCTGATGAAGGAAATGGAGGCTTACAGCAAAAATTCTAATACTTCTAGACTGCGAACAACGATCGACCAAATTAAACAGCGTTTGCCGAAAGTAACTCAGGAACTCAGGGAGGTGGAAGCAAAACTTGAAGCCTACGAAAAACAAGAAGGAACTTCAATTTTAGCAGTTCAGAGCGGTACTTTGCCGCAAGCGATTATCGGCACCGAACAGCAGCAGCGACAACTCCGCGTGCAGTTGGGAGCAATAGAAGCTCAAATTAAAAGCTTGCAGGAGCGCTTGGGATTGAATGTGGAGCAAGCTTACGTGGCTCAAGCACTGTCGGCAGATCCAATTATTGCGCAACTGCGAGTGCAACTGTTTTCGATCGAATCTCAGCTCAAAATTCTGCGCAGCGACTTGCAGGAGGAACACCCGAAAATTGTGGAATTGCTCAAACAAAAACTAGCTTTTGAGCAGCAGTTGCAGCAGCGACAGTCGGAGGTGCTAGGGGGTAACGGGGTGGCGGCTCCGCTCAGAAGTGCCGATCGAATTCGGATAGACTCTTCTTTAGACCCGGCCAGACAGCAGTTAGCTCAAAGTTTGATTGCTTTGCAAACGCAGCAGGATACGGTGCAACAGCAACTCAAAGGAGTCGAGAAAACTGAACAGCTATTACGCCAGGAATACGCGACAATCCCCAACAAGCAGTTAGAACAAGGGCGGTTAGCCCAGCAAGTGGCGCTGAAAAAAGCTCTCTACGATAAGATGCAGTCGGCTTTGGTAGATGCTGAGGCAGCGATAGCTGAGACAACGGGGAGTTTGATCGTCTCCCAAGAGCCCAAAGCTGATGATGTTGACTCAAGCCAGAGAAGTAGGCCGGTGATGCTGGCGGTGGGGGGATTTGTAGGATTGCTGCTGGGCGGCGGGTTGATATTTTTGTTGGGGATGCTCAACGGCAAGTTTTACAGTTGGGAAGAAGTGCGGGCGGCTTTGGTGGAGAAAGAGGTGCCGATACTGGCTGTTTTGCCTGAAGTAATTGTGTTTGATTCCTATGGGGAGGAGATGCCTCTGGCTTTGGAGCCGAATTCACCTTATTTGGATTTTTACGAGCGGTTGCGGACTAATTTGCGCCGAATTGGCGAAAAACCTGTGAAGGTGGTGTTGCTGACTTCGGCGGCCGGTTTGGAGGGGAAAAGTTTTAGTGCTTACAATTTAGCAATTGCGTCGGCTCGATCGGGTAAACGGACGTTGTTAATTGAAGCAGATTTGCGATCGGCTTCTAACGTAGAATCTTTGAGAATCGCTCAAGATCCTCTAGCGGCGGTGGAACCTTTACACTATTACGGCAATATCAGCGAGTGTGTCCATTTGGTTCCAGAGGTAGAAAATCTATACGTGGTGCCGAGTCCGGGCTTTTTGCGGCAGGCTTCGGCGGTACTGGAATCGAGCGAAATGCGGAGGTTGTTTGAGGATGTTCGCAACCGCTTTGATTTTGTGGTGGTGGATTCTCCGGCGTTGAGCGAGTGCAATGACGCGCTGACGCTGGAACCGTACACGGACGGTATAATTTTGGTGGCGCGGGCTGGTTATACTTTGGCGAGTATGTTGTCTGAGGCTGCGGATCAGTTGCTGGAATCTGATGATGAGGATTCGCACAAATCGGGGCCGCGGCTATTGGGGGCGATTATTAATGGTGCTGATATTGCGGTGAAGTACCGCAACGATGTTGATGAGTTGGACTTGCCTTTGAGTGCTGTGGGCGATGGGGCGATCGAAGTGCGATCGAGACAATTACCGCACCAGTCTAAGCCCAAAAATAAAGCTATTAATAGTAAATTAAACTAATAGATTTGCATGGCATCCATTCGGTTTAAATTTTTGAAGAGCATCTGCGTTTCTCTGTGTTTATCTACCTTACATCTGCGGTCGATATATCAATCAAATATTTAAGCAATTCAAATCTAAATTACACCGCTTGATGCTTGTAAAGCAGTCCTCAATAAAATTTAAATCGGGTTTGCCAAATAAAATTCAAAGGCATACCCAACAAAGGTTTTTTTTCGCAGCATCCTGATAATGGGATTTAGTCTGAAATCCAAATATAGCAACCGCCACATCGGTGAGAACATAAATAACTTCAGGAATAGAGCCGATACCCGTCAACCATCAATGATTTGATTCCCGTTATGCAACTGTCAACTGTCAACTGTCAACTGTCAACTGTCAACTGCTATATCAGCATCAAGCCAGGATGAGGCAGCATTTAAATATTCTGTCTGCCTCTCCCACTTGACATTGGTGACAATGCCAGAAAGTTGTCACCAATGATTAAAACCCACTAACGCAAATTGCTAGTCAAAAGACCTAGTTAGCAAATTGGTTGTTCAAGGCGACAAAACCAGGAATAAGCTTCGGGTCTGTGAGTGAATTTAACCAGCTAGCGGCGACACCGAAGTTGGGGACTGAGTTGGAATTAATCCCGACGTTAGAGGCTCCGATTCCGCCACCCATCAGTAGCTCGTCGGCGATAGATTTGTTCACCAAAGCTGCTGTTCCCTGCGCCGGAGCCCCAAAGCTGGAATTCTTTCGCAGACCACCGTCGAGTAGATCGTCCTTTGTCAAAGTGAGACTACTTGCCGTTTTCAGCAGCGGAGCTATAGGTGCCGGGGGGGCTGGGTCATTGTCTATGATGCTCAAAACGGTGCTGCTTTGCGCTCCAATTGTCGCATTGCCTGTCGTCGGGCCAACCAAAGTTAAACCGAGAGTTTCGTCACCCTCAAATAAAGTGTCATCGAAAATGGGAATGGTGATGGTTTTGGGTACTAAATCCCCAGCACCAAAATTGACAGCGATTAAACCATTGGTGTAATCAGAGCCTGCTGTAGCAGTAAGATCGGACAAGTTCACGAAAGTTGAGACTGCACCGACAGCACTACCAGTACGAGTGACTGTCACGGCTTGAACAGGCGTTCCATTTTCGTTGACACTGAAGAACGGGGCGCTGAATTGCAGGGTGCTGTCATTGTCTATGATCGTCGTAACGGCCGTACCTTGGGTTCCAATCGTGGCATTGCCGGTCGGGTTAACCAAACTTAAATTGACAGTTTCGTTACCCTCCACCAAAGTGTCATCGATAATGGGAATATTAACTATCTTGGGTGCAGAATCCCCAGCGGCAAAATTGACAGGGATGGCAGTATTGTCGTAGTCAGCAGGGGCTGTAGCACTTCCATTACTGAGGTTCACGCTAGCTGAAACTGCACCGGTACTACTGCCAGTGCGAGTGACTGTCACGGCTGCAACGGCCGTTCCATTTTCTCTGATCCTGAAGGTAGGAGCACTAAATTGCAGGGTGCTGTCATTGTCTATGATGTCGAAAGTGGCCGTACTTTGGGTTCCAATCGAGGCGTTGCCTGTCGGGCTGCCCAAAGTTAAGTTAGCAGTTTCGTTACCCTCCACCAAAGTGTCGTTGACGATCGGAATATTGACAGTCTTGGGTGCAGAATCGCCAGGGGCAAAACTAACAACGATCGGATTACCGTTGTAATCAAGGCCGCCTGTAGCAGTACCATCGGCCAAGCTGACGGTGGCTGAGACTGTACCAGAGGTTACACCAGTGCGAGTGACTGTCACGGCTGCGATCGGCGTTCCATCTTCGTTGAGACTAAAGGTAGGGGAACTAAATTGCAGGGTGCTGTCATTGTCTACGATGGTCGTAACGGCGGTACTTTGGGTTCCAATCGTGGCATTACCTGTCGGGTTAATCAAACTTAAATTGACAGTTTCGTTACCCTCGAACAAAGTATCGTTGACGATCGGAATATTGACCGTTTTGGGTGCAGAATCGCCAGCGGCAAAATTGACAACGATCGGACTATTGCCGTAATCATCAGGCGCAACAGCAGTACCATCGGCCAAGCTCACCGTCGCTGAGACAGCAGCGGCACTACTGCCAGTACGAGTGACTGTTACGGCTGCGATCGGCGTTCCATTTTCGTTGATCCTGAAGGTAGGAGCACTAAATTGCAGGGTGCTGGTCGGGAGAGTGTCATTGTCCACTATGCTCAAACTGGCAGTACCTTGCGTCCCAATCGTAGCGCCTGTCGGATTGGTCAAGCTTAAGTTGACGGTTTCGTTACCTTCCACCAAAGTGTCATCGACAATGGGAACGACGATCGTCTTGGGCGCAGAATCCCCAGCAGCAAAATTGACAGGGATGGCAGTATTGGCGTAATCAGCAGGGGCTGTAGCAGTACCATTGGTGAGGTTCACCGTAGCTGAGGCGGCAGCCGTGCTGCTACCTGTGCGAGTGACTGTCACGGCTGCAACCGGCGTTCCATCTTCGTTGACGCTGAAGGTGGGGGCGCTAAATTGCAGGGTGCCGACAGGGAGAGTGTCATTGTCTACGATGTTCAAACTGGCAGTACCTTGCGTTCCCAAGCTGACACGGCTGGTGCCGGTGGGATTGGTCAAGCTTAAGTTGACGGTTTCGTTACCTTCCACCAAAGTGTCATCGACAATGGGAATGACGATCGTCTTGGGTGCAGAATCCCCAGCAGCAAAATTGACAGGG
The DNA here is from genome assembly GCF_036706065.1 of Microcoleus sp. A2-C3. Taxonomy (NCBI): domain Bacteria; kingdom Bacillati; phylum Cyanobacteriota; class Cyanophyceae; order Oscillatoriales; family Microcoleaceae; genus Microcoleus; species Microcoleus sp. A2-C3. Next base: position 151,946 of record NZ_JAUBVX010000001.1, read on the forward strand.
ATCGCAGTATTGTTGTAGTCACCAGGGGCAACAGCAGTACCATTGGTGAGGTTCACCGTAGCTGAGGCGGTGCCGGCGCTGCTACCTGTTCGAGTGACTGTCACGGCTGCAACCGGAGTCCCATCTTCGTTGACGCTGAAGGTTGGGGCACTAAACTGAAGGCTAACCGGATCTTGAGTTCCTTGATATTGAATATCCCGCAGCAGGTAGTCCGAACTATCGTCTTTGAAGGAGGTGGCGGTGTACGCAGCGGTGGGGCTATCGTAGGCTTTGCCTGAGAACCGCAGTTCGTCAAAACTAATGTTGCTGAGAGGGTTTGCTTCTATCTTGAATTTGAAATTGCCATCGGTGCGATCGCCCGTGAAAGTCACTCCATCTGAACCCACAGTAATGGGTTTTGCCGCTCCCGGAGCGTTGAAGCGAGTAATCGTAAAATTGCTGGCCGGTACGAGAGTCCCATTATTAAAGATTTGCAGCAAACCAACTTCATTACCTTGATCGCCGACTCCGGGGTTAGTTTTGGGACTCAATGCGCTGAGGTCGATCGTCGCGCTACTAATATCTTGGTCTTCTGCCCATTTCAGCTTCAGTACCTGAGATTGATTGGTATTGGGGTCATAATTGATTTCCGCCCGAATTTTAGTAGGATCGGTGAACCAACCACTATAAGAGGATGGCACACCAATACCAGGGGTGCTGCCGTAACTCAACCAGCTTTTAGGGTTTTCATTCGTTGGTAAGGTGAGGTTGGCGATCGTAGCAGAACTAAGATAATCTGTTTCCGCGCCATCAAAAGCTACCCCAGACAGTTTAATACCTTGATTCTGGGCAGCAGTAGGCCATTGTGTAATTAGGTCATTGACGTTGGTGAAATTAGTGGTTTGACCCAAAGAACCATTGAAAGAAGTAGGCATAGCTTTTCTTTTGCTAGTAATTAAGGATTGGAAGTGACTTAAATTTCAGCGTTGGGCTATAGTTCTCTGTCACTGTAAGAAACATTTCACGGTCAATAACTTCGATCCGGAAAAAAATCTGATATTTTTTTTATTCCTGGACGCACTCCGACAAAAAAACCGCGTTTTTTACCTTATTTGCCGATAACAACGGGTATTTTCGTAAAAACCCGGTTTCTGGCGATCAATGCGTAAGTTTTAATTTTTTTATTCCTGTAAAAAGCGGTTTTCCACATCCGTAGAGGAGAGCTTAAATAATTGTCGCAATCCGTAAATTTACTGATAAGAATCATCAAAATATGTGAAGCAATACGGTGCAGATACAGACGGCGGTTGAAACCAGGTTTACACAAACGATGTCCGCCGGAGGGGACTGAATAAAATAACGTAATTTTAACTGCCCGGTTTTCAACCCGGACTCCTCGGCTGCAAGCTTGTACAGACGAGGTTTCAACCGCTTTTGTGTTATTAGCCCAAGCGTATTGATATGTGAAGGTGCAGTTGCACGCTAGCAGGGCTATTTTTCTTGCACCCTAAAGCTTTGAGGCGTTGCAGAGTAGAGAGATGAATTAAGCAGGTAAAGTAACATCCCAGAATTTAAAATAGTGAAGTAATACCATTTTCCCCAAATCCTGCAAAGCCGTAGCTGTAGGGTGCGTCGCTACGAACAATTCCTCGGATTTCACGCCAGACATCTCGTGCGACGCACCCTACACATTAGGTGGGCAAAACACACTCAAATATTCTATTTTAGCAAGCTTTTTCACGCATGGTATAACAATCGAATATAGTGCTTTTACATTTCCTCAGATTTGGAATAATATCGTTTCCAGTCGATTGATAACAATAAGATTGGTTCGCGCGAACCGTTTTTGTGATGGTAATCGACCGGACATGATATTACTGATAAAAATGCTTTGAAATAATTTCACTATCTGTGTCTATTTTTATAACCAGTTAGATATAGCAGTCCTAAATGATTTTCTGTAGTAGGGAGACGGCACTGCCGTGTCCCGGAGGATCGATTTTGGGGAAATCACCGCCCGTGATAATGATTTAGGATTGCTATAGTTGAACCTGTGATAGGAGATTTGATCGCTAATAGCTGTCAGCTACGAATTCACTATCTCAAATAATAAATTATGTCGGTTGAGCCGCATTCACCCCACTCGATCGCATATCCAAACAATTCACAGACAAAGACTAACCACAGTATAACCGCTGGCCCGATCGCACTTGAACGGCAAAATCCAACCGGGGCGATCGCCCGCCAGCATATATCATCCGTCATTTGCCGGACACGATCAATTAAAAATGTGTCGAACTATTGATTAGATTCCGGGCGTTTCTGGCGCTTATTCTGGATAAACTGTTCTAAATCTGCGATCGCATCTTCAAAATCCGACAAATTAATCTTCGTAGATTTAGCCTTCTGCGGCGGACTCGAAGGCTGACTCGCAGACTTAGCTTGAGGCTGCGGAGACTGAGGCTGTGCCACATCAGGGTTGGAAGCTTCTATATAATCAAACAATTCATCCAGGGACTGAAAAAAAGATTGAGCCGAGGCCCGGCGTGAATCTTTCAAATCATCGTCATCCATCATAAGCTACTCCATAGACTCTAAAACTTGCCGAGAAACTCCGCCCCCGGCGCGTACAAATATTTAGACATCAAAACCCCAATCAGCTAAAACCCTTGAGAAATTTTGCTTTGATCCGAGGCCAGATCCCCCTAAATCCCCCTTAGGTCGGGGGACTTTGACCGCCTCTTGTTCCCCCCTTAAGAAGGGGGAGTAGGGGGGATCAGGCTTAAGAATGGCTTAACAAGGGGAACTTTGAGCACTTCCGGTTCCCCCCTTCTTAAGGGGGGCTAGGGGGGATCAGGGACTATAGCATCAAACAGTAAACCCGCACTGCATTTGACGTGGTTGTTGACATCAATCGGCATTGTCAGCCCTCAAAGTCTATCTAACTTTACCCGCCCAGTCAGTGATTTGAAACTTGGGGCGCACCGAGATCGAAATCATTGACCCTAAAAAAATCTCAGTTACTGTCTAATTAACCCTAGTCTAGTCGAGAATAAGGACACAGGACTTATGCAACTATTACCGCTGTTCAAAGGTTGCGATCGCAACCTACAAGCTTAAAATGACGGACAGACGGTGTTTTTTGCTTGAGTCCTAAGATTTCAAAGGCATTAGGAGATTTTAAGGTGACTCAGGGATTTGATTACGATTTAGCAATTATCGGCGCTGGCGTGGGCGGACACGGCGCGGCCATACACGCGGTTAGCTGCGGGCTGAAAGTGGCAATTATCGAAGCGGGCGATATGGGCGGGACTTGCGTCAATCGCGGCTGCATTCCCTCTAAGGCGCTGTTGGCCGCTTCCGGGCGGGTGCGGGATTTGCGAAATGCCCATCACCTCAAGATGCTGGGTATTCAGTTGGGAAGCGTGGATTTCGATCGCGGGGCGATCGCAAATCACGCTAACACAATCGTTAGCAAACTTCGCGGCGACTTGACCAACAGCCTCAAACGTTTGAACGTGGATGTCATCCAAGGTTGGGGCAAAATCGCCGGTTCTCAAAAAATTACCGTCGAAACGGATAAAGGCGAGAAAACTATTACTGCCAAAGATATTATTCTCGCTCCCGGTTCGATTCCCTTCGTCCCCCCCGGGATAGAAATTGACGGCAAAACAGTATTTACTAGCGATGATGCTGTCAGATTGGAATCGCTACCAAAGTGGATCGCAATTATTGGCAGTGGCTATATCGGTTTAGAGTTTTCGGATATTTACACAGCATTAGGCTGCGAAGTTACGATGATTGAAGCTCTAGATCAATTGATGCCGACTTTTGATCCGGATATTGCTAAATTAGCAGAACGAGTGTTAATTGCACCCCGCGATATTGAAACAAAAGTGGGCTTGTTGGCTAAGAAAATTATTCCCGGTTCCCCGGTAATTATTGAATTAGCTGATTTCAAAACTAAGGAAGTTGTCGAAGTTTTGGAAGTTGACGCTTGTTTAGTAGCGACTGGCCGAGTTCCGGTAAGCAAGAATTTAGGGTTAGAAATTCTTGGTGTGGAAACGATGCGCGGTTATATCCCAGTTAACGATAAGATGCAGGTTTTGGTAGCGGGAGAACCTGTGCAGAATTTGTGGGCGATCGGCGATGTTAATGGCAAAATGATGTTAGCCCACGCTGCATCTGCCCAGGGAATTGCAGCAGTCGAAAACATTTGTGGCCGCACTCGCGAAGTTGACTATTTGAGCATTCCGGCGGCGGCTTTTACTCACCCGGAAATTAGCTATGTGGGAATGAATGAACCTGCGGCGAAGGAGTTAGGAAAAGCCGAAGGGTTTGAGGTCGCTTCTGTCAAGAGTTATTTTAAGGGAAATTCTAAGGCTATTGCGGAGGGTGAAACCGACGGTATGGCGAAGGTGATTTACCGGAAAGATACTGGGGAATTGTTGGGAGTTCACATTTTTGGTTTGCACGCTTCGGATTTGATTCAGGAGGCGGCAAATGCGATCGCCCAGCGCGATTCTGTGAACTCTTTAGCATTCCGAGTTCACACTCACCCGACGCTTTCGGAAGTGCTAGATGAGGCTTTCAAACGGGCGGCTGGGGCGGCGGGCGGTCATTAATTTGGGCGGGGGCTTCCGAAGGCTGTCAACTCAAGTTTTAACCGTTGAGCGATCGCGTTTGTAGTCGAGTCTCGATCCCCCTAAATCCCCCTTAAGAAGGGCGACTTTGAATGTTTTGTCCCTCCCCGTCTTCGTAGGGCAACCCCCCGTGGTTGCCCGAATTCGGGGGGATGGAGGGGTTTATTGGAGCGACAGGAGGCTGATAGTTTGATGTGTTTGTTGGGAGCATCTCATTTTTGCAAAAACCATTTTTTTACAGTGCGAGCGTCCCCGCTCGCGAGCTGTATAATACTCGCTAGCGATCGCGATCGCCCCCGCTCGCGAGCTGTATAATACTCGCTAGCGATCGCGATCGCCCCTTTTTGATAATTGTGTTTAAATGGAACTAAATCAGCGAAAAGAACAATTTAGTAAAGCTTACGTCCGCGCTGTGGCAGCAGTCGCTGGCTGTTCGGTAGATCAACCAGAAAATGATTATGATAGTGTTGACCTCTGTATCAAGGCTGTCGATCGCGATCCAGTACAGCCACACCGTCTCGAATTGCAGTTAAAATGTACGTCAAGAGATGTACTCAATGCCCAATGTGTTCGATATCCGCTCAATGTCAAAAATTATAACGACTTGAGAGTAACTGCCTTTATTCCCCGCCTGTTAGTTGTGGTGTTAGTACCGGAAAATATCGGGGAATGGATACAACAGTCAGAACAGGAAATGTTGCTCAGGCATTGTGCCTACTGGTTATCTTTGCGGGGAATGCCGGAAACTCAAAATACCAGTCGCGTGACTGTTGAGTTGCCCCGCAACAATCAGTTTACAGCAGAGGCTCTACAGTCCATTATGCAGCGCATTAGCCAAGGAGATATCCCATGAAAGTAACTGTACGGGATTTTGAAGTTTTTAAGAATTTAGATGTCAATGTAATCATAGCATATTTACAAAAACATGGCTGGCAAGAACACAGCCGAATTTATGACAATAAAGGGGCGATTTGGGTCAAGAAAAATGAGGCGGGAGAGTTGTTTGATATCGGATTGCCTCTGACGCGGGATTTTGCGGATTATCCAGCTAGGATGGGAGATGCTGTCAAAAAGCTGGAACTGACAGAAAAGCGTTCTCAATTAGAGATTTTAAGCGATTTAATTACTTGTTTAGAAAATACTGAAATTCAAGGATTTATTGTCAAAGTCGATCGCCAAGCAGGGGAGAAAATTGGTAAGGTGGCGATGATGGGATTTGTGGTTGGTAAGTTGCAGAAAATCTATCTCGAATTGCAAGAAAATGATTTGATTTTGGCACTGAAAGCTTATCAGGAAAGAATTCCGGTAATATGCGACGGCGATTTTGTCAAGGAGGGAAAATATTTTGCTGGGAAAAATCTGCGAAATTTTGCTTTGATGGCAGAGGAAGAAGCGAAAGTGGTAATTTGAAGGGCTTGCCCTAATTACAAATTACCAAATCTTTCCTCCTAACTCATTCCTGCTTAATAGCTTTTAATGCTGCTAAATATCGCTCTTGAATATCTTTCCGATCTAATTCATCAAAATTTGCCTGCTGGCTGGCGCGATCGGTCAAATCTGCGTGTCGCTTGAGTGCTTTTCGGTGTGTGGTTCGATCGGTGAAACGCGCCACAACTGCGATCGCCTCTAGCAAGCGCATGGTGACAGCTACATTCGATTTTCCATTCTGTCGAATTTGGTTAAAGGCTGCATCCATCACATCTGCAAAGGCGATGGGTTCAGCAATCATCCGCAACTGGTTGCTGTCGTCGTAGCGGTAGGGAGAGGGAATCTCTCTTTGGGTTAAACGACAAAGGGCTGCACTAAGTTGGTCAATACAGCGGATAGCCGTAAACGGATCGTTGATTCCTGGGGAAAGAGCGCGTACTGCAATTTCAACGAGTTGGTCGATCGAAAACTCCACATCCTGCATTTCTGTACGCTGTGAGCCAATCAGAAAGGCATCGTTAATCTTGGATACAAGTTGCTCGTTTACCTCTTTTCCTGGAAAGACTTGTGCGAGTTCAATTCCTTCGACAATAAAGCGACCGGGGCGTTGGAGAATTTGTAGCAACAGGTTATGCTCGCTCGCAATTTGCATTAGTTCGTAATTATTAATGGCTTGAATGTAACCGCCATTGATTGCTTTAATTGGACGGGAATCTTGATCGAAATTAGCTGGAATGTCAGCGGCAATATCCGATTGGTTGTCTTGCTGTTTGTTTTGGGATTTGCTGGTGCCAATATTTTTTGGAAACAGTCGATCGATCGCACGATCGAGTTCGTCACCAACTAATTTAATCACGTGATCTACCTGAATCGATGAGGCAGAATGATGAATAAAGTAAATCAATACGCCAATGCTGGCGATCGCCAAACCGATGCCGCAAGTTACCGCCAAGTGGGGGACAAACTCATTTTTTTCTGACCCATTGATGGTTCGCAGCACCATCAAGCTATACACAAATGTAGAAATGAAAGTTCCCAGCACAATTTGGTTTCCTTTGTCTTGCATGAAGTTTCGCAGCAAGCGAGGGCCAAACTGGGAAGATGCAAGCTGAAGGGCAACGATCGTAATTGAAAAAGCAGTGGTTGCAACGCTCATCATTGAACTGGCGATCGCAGAAAGAATGGCGCGCGATCCGCTAGGGCCGAGAGTATAGGCCCAACCCAATTCTCCAATCAGGTTGGTTTTTTGATTTTGGTCAATCCCGATGGTGAGAAACGAAAGTGCGATCGCCAAAAAAACCATGACGGTTGGCACAAACCAGAAACTCGAATTTAAGGAATCCCAAAAGTTGCTGAATTTCGTATTTTTCACCGATCGTTCCCCTCAGTATATTTATTGTTGGAAATTACTTGGCCATCCTCAGATTTATTGCGTTTAGACTCGATTGCGGCAAGTTGTCTGAGGGCGTAGCTGATACTGCGCGATTTGGGAACTTCAGCTTGTCCGGCGGGCCAGCCTTCTCGTTGACGTTTGCGATCGCCATCTGTGTCTTCTGTCTGATCGTGGAACAAAATCTGCTGAGTTGGGAAGGGCAGATCGATCCCATTTGCTACTAGCTTGTTTTTAATCTTAGTTAATACGCGGTCTTGAAAATCTAATAATTCGGCACGGCGAGGCGGCTGCACCCACCAGCGGGCCCGAATGTTAACACTGCTACCAGCTAATTCTACGACGATCGCATCGGGAGCCGGATCTTTTAGCACTCCATCGACTTCATGAATTGCCTCTAAAATTAATTTTTTGGCAGTATCAATATCATCGCCATAGCCAATGCCAATGTCATACTGCAAACGGCGATTTTCAAAGGCTGTGTTCACGATTACAGAGTTAGTAAATAGTTCCGAGTTCGGAATTACAATCCGCCTACCATCATAGGTTTTTATTATCGTCGCCCGCGTTTGAATATTTTCTACAGTTCCCTCAAAGTCTTTGAATACAATTTGATCGTCAATGTGGAAAGGTTCAGTCAGCAGGATCAAAACACCCGCCAGAAAATTTTGCAGGATATCGCGAAACGCAAACCCGATCGCCACACCACTAATTCCCAATAGCTGAATGAGATCGCTGGCTTTGATGGAGGGAATGACCACCGACAGAGCAATAAACAATCCTGTAAGAACGGTTGCTCCTTGTGCTAGTCGTCCCAGCACTAATCCTAAATTGCGAGCTTGACGGTGAGCGCTGGTTAGTTTTCTGACTGCCCGTTTCAGGGTTCTGCCAATAAAAAAGAAAATTGCGAAAACAATCAGTGCCAGTACAATATTTGGTAATAAAATCAGGAAATCATTGGCCATTGCCTGGATTTTACTCCAAACATCGGTGATTTTTTCTGTTGTATTCACAATAGTTTTAGCCAATAGGTCAAGTCAGATTCTATACCTAAGCGATGGAATCTGCCTCTACCAAAGGTTAGGAATTTGCGGAAGTGGAGCGCCCTGAATGCTTGCTATCTTGGTTGGGGCGCTGGTAGATGGGCGGCGGTTAAGGTTTAAGTTAAAGTGCGATTCCCTACGGGATAGCTACCCTAGAGGAACGCGAAAGCGAACGCTGGTGCGTACTTTTAGTAATTCAGTTAAGATGAGATATTTGTGAGGAACCGCTGTTAAGAATTACCTCAGCAATCTCTTGGCGTGTAGCACCGAAGGTAAGCAAGGTGCGAATCAGGAGATCGAGGGAAGCGGAAGGATCGCCAGCTTCTATTTTAGCAACTCTTGACTGACTAGACTTTATTTTTTTGGCAAGTTCGTGCTGCGTCATCTGTTGGCTAATCCGGTTTTGTTTGATGGCTTTACTCAGTGCAAGTTTCATTTCTATGAAGGCTGTTTCTTCTGCTGAAAGTCCTAGAAATTCCTCTGCTGTTCCGATAGTCCATCCTGCTGCTTGTAGGCGTTGGCGTTTAGCTGTGTCCATAAAAATACCTTCCTGATATCAATTCAAAGTTGGTCGTATTGTTTCAACCGTTTTTTACATTTTTCAATGATAAAATCCGGTGTTTTGTTCGTAGTTTTGTTAAAGACATCGAGTATAATTATAGCATCTACGTCTATTCGATAAATGATGCGCCAATCCTTGCTTGTCCCTGAATCGGCTAGACGGATCTCGTGACAATGAGCTCCGATGCTTGGCATAGGGCGAGAGAAAGGCATGGATAGGCTTTCGCCATCCTGTAGCTTTCGCAGGAAAAATCCGGCTTGAATACGCGCCTCAGTAGAAAAAGGCGGTGTTTTTACTTCCCCACTAAGCCAGACAAGGGGTTTGCTTTCCGAATCTACCATCTATATTTTAGGTTTTTTTAGATCATATGTCAAATCAGACATATTAGCAAACTAGCTTGTCTGCTGCAAATCCGGCTGACTTTTGGCAACAACAAAGGGAGATTCGAGATCAATTAGCCAGTTTTCATCAATAACTGTCTGATTCGTATCTAAAATCAGAGTTAATTCGCCAATTTCATCATCGCCATCATCGCTAACCAGGTTGTTTTCGCTAGCAGATAAATCTGCTTTGAGTAAAAATTGAAGTTTAATCCAGTGAGAAGTGGAATGGTTGTTGATAATGTTTGTGCCGAGCGATCGCCCGATCAACTCAGCACAGATGGGATGAATAAAAGCAATCTCTTCATAGAACTTATTATTGTTATCCCAGTAGCCTTTTATTTTGTAATTACAGGATTCTAAATGTTGGGTTGCGAGGTGATTTATATGAATAGGTTCTAAGATTTTAGCAAGTTGATCCCAATTATTGGGTAGAGATTCCATTGGGTTGTGTGCGAGCGGGATTCTTTGATCATACCAAATATCGCACTCCGATTTCTCCTACTGACTATAGCTTGTCTTATGAATGGTTCTCAAAGCGGTAAAAATTCCCTACGGTGTTGGATAAAAAAAATTAGTAATACTCAAAAAAAAGCGATCGCACTTCGGTAAGGAAAGGCCGATCGCTCTTAAAAATGAGGTAAAAGAAACAGTGCTCGCTCTTTACGAATATTAGGCGAGCGCCGCGAGCCGTTTACCTTTTCTCCTATTTCACACTCGGGCAATAGAAAGGTAGCTTTCTTGCAACAAAGTGTTATGTAAGAACGGTACTTAGTTGTAGATTCGCTAGCTTGATAATCGACTTACTTACAAGTTACTTTCGTCAGGTACATTGTACAGCTTTCACAAAATTCCCATCGTTCACTTTTGGGATTCCACTGCATAGTACCGATGGTACCATCACGTTCGTAATCAAAACTTATGGCCTCGCTATATTGATTGGCCTTGCAAAAAGCATTGGCGCCTTGCTGACGTGCTTTCTCATTTAGCCCACTAGCGCCTTTTATTGCTACATCCACTGGAATATCATCTCCTTCCCTTGGATTGCGAAAAACACGGATATCTGTAGCAGCAATATTACCTGACTTACCAGTGTTTCCACTATTTTGATTGCTTTGGGCGTTTGTTGGGAGGTTAGAAGCAAGAGTGGATATAGTGAGACCGAGAACACAAAAAACACCGAAAATTCGTTTCATACCTTTCATAACGGCAACATCTATGAACTTTTGTCTGATGATACACTATTTTTAGGTGATTTAGCATCTTTACTGCATCAGCCATTTGATCGCTTATCCGAGTCAGAAAAACAGGTAATGTCATGGCTAGCGATTGAAACTGCGCCAGTTTCAATCGCCAAACAGCGATAAAGTATGCAACTATCTCGATCGCGCCAGCGTTGCGTAGCAGTATCGCAATTTTTGAAAATCATGCAATTCTTGGGCCGGCGTTCATTCATTGAAAAAATCCCGTAGGCGATCGCCTTTATAATATTCTTAGTATTGGCAAGCGCAAAACCATGTCACTCACACAAACCCAAGTCACCTATACTGAAGCTCAAGCGAATCTTGAGGAACTGTGCGAACAACTCATCAACGATCGCGATGCCATCATCATCACCCGCAAAGACGGCGAAAACGTAGCCTTAATTGCCGCTGACGAATTGGCAAGCTTAATAGAGACAGTCTACCTGCTGCGATCGCCCAAAAATGCCGATCGCCTGTTAAGCGGTCTGAAAGACGCACAAGCCAGAATTGTCAAACCTCAGACTGTCAGAGAATTACGCCAAGTAGTCAACGAGTAGTTTAGACTGATTGCATCGCAGCCGATTCAGCAAAATTTCCTTCATTTTCGTCGCTAAAACCCGTCCCAAATTCAGTATATTCCCGCACTCTAGGATGGCGAAAACCGAGTACAATATCTTCTTTCGGAATTCCTGCTGCTAGTAAATCGGTAGCCACTCCTTCTTCAGTATCATCATATTGAATCCAGATTTTATCCTCGATTAAATTGATGTGGATTGGTGTAGCGTGAAGGTAATTGTCATCATTCCAACCAATATCCAAGACTAAGTAGCCTCCTCGTTCATCATCAAATAAAATTTGAGATTGATATCCGTCAGGTATAGTATTGCGGAAGTTAGCGTGTTCCTGAAGTATAGCTTTGATAATTCCTTGGTATCTCAATCGGGTATCCATTGAAGTATTGCCTCACTTTTTTTATCAAAAACAATCAGTTTAACAAGATTATTTTTTAATAATACTTGCCCTAATTCTATGGTAAATACGCTCTGAAAAGTCAGTTGATAAATTGCCCGATCGCCATTTACGCACTCAGACTAAAGAAACCGGGTTTTTATCAAGGTTAAACGCATTAACCTAGAAATTTCTGAAAAAACCCGGTTTCTGCCTCAGCGCCCGATCGCCATTTACGCACTCAGACTAAAGAAACCGGGTTTTTATCAAGGTTAAACGCATTAACCTAGAAATTTCTGAAAAAACCCGGTTTCTGCCTCAGCGCTAGAGATAAAGACTGCCGATCGCCCTTCGTCCTCCCAAGCAGTAATGGTAGAATTAAGGGCGGTCATAACGACAAATTGAAATCAAAGCCCGATCGCCCTTTATCCCCCTTACCATGCTTCAAATCCGCCGCCGTCCACCCAGCACCTCAGTCTCCGTACTCTACCTCAGCTACGAAATCGCCGTACCCGACTCCGAACCCCGCCACATCCTCGAAGAAATCGTCTGGCAAAAAGAAGCAGAAGTGGCCCAAAAGCGCGATCGCACGCCCTTAGCCGAACTTCACAAAAGACTCCCCTTTGCACCCCCCATCCGCGACTTCCTCGGTGCGCTCAAAAACGGTAAAACCACACCCGCAATCATCGCCGAAGTCAAAAAAGCTTCCCCCAGCAAAGGCGTAATTCGTGAAGATTTCGACCCCGTGGCGATCGCCCAAGCATACCAACAAAACGGCGCTAGCTGCATCTCCGTACTCACCGATGAAAAGTTCTTTCAAGGTAGCTTCGAGAACCTCTCTAAAATCCGTGCCGCCGTCGAATTGCCGCTACTTTGCAAAGAGTTTATTATCTATCCCTACCAAATCTATCTCGCTCGGATTCACGGCGCTGATGCTGTATTATTAATTGCCAGCATTCTATCTGACAAAGACTTACAATACTTTGTAAAAATTGTCAAGACATTGGGCATGACTGCTTTAATCGAAGTTCACACACTCGAAGAACTCGATCGAGTATTAACCCTACAAGGCGTCGAATTAATCGGCATCAACAACCGCAACCTAGAAAACTTTTCCGTCAGCCTAGAAACCACCGGTCAACTATTAGCCGATCGCCAAACCGACATCCAAGGAAAAAATATCCTCACCGTCAGCGAGTCAGGAATCCACACAGCAGACGACCTCAACCGAGTGGCCAGCGCCGGAGTCCAAGCCGTCCTCATCGGCGAATCCCTAGTCAAACAGCCAGATCCGGGCGCTGCTTTAGCCTCCCTAGCCAAGGCTCATCCGCAAATCTAAAAGGCCAGACCGCTTGACAAATACCCCTGAATTCTGATAGAAATTGATTAAGTATGTAAATAATCAGCATTTCTAGCCTGTATCGACTCAGGCGCTTAATTTATGAAAAATTAGCGTCCCCAGCTAGATTTCATAGAAATAGCTGGCAAAAAACCAATTAAATCTACTCACTCTGGTTAGTCGATCGCGAAATTTAGCGCTACCAACGCACCCAGCCCCCGAAAAATCGATCGGCAAAGCTGGGGTTTTTGTACGGCTAGCAAACAGATAAAAAAATCAGGCATCTAATGTTCACTTGTGATGCTCCATGCAATTGCAATGGGGTTTCTGTTCGCTGAGGTATGTTAGCTTTCATGGAGCCAATTCCCCTGCCTTCGTACATTCATTATGAATTGTTACTTCAATTGTTAGAACGTAAAACAATGTTTGCTGTCAGTCCACAATCACCGCAGCAGCAACAAGTTCACCAACTTATTATTACACTGCGTAAAGCCCTTGCCATTCAAAAGCAATTAGAACAAAGCTGCCAGCGATCGAACTTAGCGGTAGAATACCGCTGGTCTCTAAATGAAACTAACTCTACGGGAGTTAAAAATTAAAAGTTAAAAAACTTATAGTGCAGACTTTAAAGTTTCAATTTTTGATTTATTCTATTAACTCCCACCGAAAAAGTTAGGACAGAATTATGGACAACAAATTAATGCTGATGATTCCCGGCCCGACACCGGTGCCCGAAGCAGCTTTGCTGGCGATGGCTAAACACCCGATGGGCCACCGCAGCAAGGAATTTGACGCGATTTTTGCAGAATGTACCGAAAACCTCAAATGGCTGCACCAAACCAAAAGTGACGTGTTGAGTTTGACGGTTTCCGGTACCGGCGCGATGGAAGCTGGGATAATTAATTTCTTGAGTGCGGGCGATCGAGTTTTAGTCGGCACCAATGGCAAATTTGGCGAACGCTGGGCCGAAGTCGCAGAAGCCTACGGTTTAAATGTCGAAATCATCAAAGCCGAGTGGGGTCAACAATTAGACCCCGAAAATTTCCGCGAAAAACTGGAAGCTGATAAAGAGAAGCAAATCAAAGCTGTCATCATCACCCACTCGGAAACCTCGACGGGCGTTCTCAACGACCTCGAAACCATCAACCGCCACGTCAAAGCCCACGGCGAAGCTTTAATTATGGTAGATGCTGTCACCAGTTTAGGTGCTGCGAATGTACCGATGGACGCTTGGGGAATTGACGTGATTGCTTCTGGTTCTCAGAAAGCTTACATGATTCCCCCTGGTTTGGGTTTTGTGGCCGTCAGCCCGAAAGCTTGGAAAGCTTACAAAACTGCGACGCTACCTCGCTATTATTTGGATTTGGGCAAATATAGCAAAGACGCTGCCAAAAATACCACTCCTTTTACTCCGCCGGTCAATATGTTTTTTGGACTGCAAGTAACATTGCAGATGATGAAAGCCGAAGGGTTAGAAAACGTTTTCGCGCGGCACAAACGCTTAATGACAATTACCCGTGCGGCGATGAAAGCTTTAGGTTTGCCATTATTCGCTGCTGACGATGCCGCCAGTCCTGCAATTACCTCGGTGATGCCGCCTGAATCTGTAGATGCTCAAAAAGTGCGGACTTTGATGAGTAAGAAGTTTGATATTGCTCTAGCCGACGGACAAGACCATTTGAAAGGTAAAATCTTCCGAATCGGTCATTTGGGCTTTGTGTGCGATCGCGATATTCTAGCAGCTATTTCCGCTTTAGAAGTCGTATTGCAAGAATTGGGCCATGAAGGCTATACTCCTGGTGCCGGCGTTGCCGCTGCTGCGAAACTTTTGGCTGGATCTTAATCTGAGTTATTAAAGGATTTTGGATTTTGGATGATTTCTAAAATCTAAAATCCTTTTAATATGCTTCGGACAACCAATCAAAGATTTTATCCAACTGGTCGAGAGTGACTAAACCGTACTGCCACAGAACCATCGGCAACGAATTCGGGTCTTTGTCGCGCTGCCGCTGTTTGTCGCCGCGACGTTCGGCTACGGCTATTGAAGCGGGAGAAATTGCCAAATCTTCTTGTAAAAATCGAATTAATTTAGTGTAAGTAGCGGGTGCCATGTCATTTTGTCTCCAAGTATAGGACACCATTTTCTGATGTGAACCTGATGTTTGTGATTAGTAATAAGCCAGTTTTAAATCTGTCTTTTAACCGTGGATAGCTGTTAAAACAGTATTAGCGGTTGTTGAAAATGTGAAACTTAGTGCTGGGTGGGACTTGAAAGCCCACCTTTCCCAAAAAGCGAAAGGTTTTGCACTTTTGCGGATCGCTCGATAGATCGCGATCAAAACCTAAACTGAATACCTCGGCATCTGTGCAGCGCGAATCTGAAATAAATTCTGCTACTTAAAACTAATAAACCAGGTTCAGAGTTTAGCTTCATCTGCGAAAATGCAGAATCCGCAAATTTACTGCTGCAATATTGGTCAGATATTTTGCTCGAACCCGAATCTGCTACCTTAGATCAACTTTGCCAATTAATTTAGCGCGTCGCATCTTACTTCAGATAGGTTTAGTAGATAGAGGTCGATCGCCTAAAGTTCCAGAAAATTGCCTTTCGCGATCGAGGTCTTGGAGACCACCACCGTCTCTCAGGATTGATAACGAGTCGCTGACTCGTCTCATACCTGCGACCCACAATTTACAGATTCTGCAAACAAGCTCAAGCCCAGCCTGACTGAGATTGACATCGTAGCAAATCTTTTCCTGTTTGTGCTGAATCTTACATTAATAATCTAACAAATTTTGTAAATTTTTGTAAACTTTATTAATTTTTGCGGGTTTTGCGAATCCGAACTCAACCGGATCTGAAGAGGGGAGTTACCTCAGAAACCCGGTTGCTAGGAAATTTTGCGTTTCATTAGAGAAATATGGGAAGAAACCGGGTTTCTAGTCCCGATGGGTAAGCCATGAAAATATCCGAAGTTTTAGTTTAAAAACTCGATTTCAATCCGATCGCCCACTTTGACACCGAGTTCAGCAGCCCGCCCGCCACGAAGTTCAATCACTCGATCGACAGGAGTATCAGGCCCGTAGGTAGGACAAGGATCGGCTGTACAGGGAGGCGCCTCGGCTGCGATAGCTGTGACTACTCCATCCCGCAGAAAAATCATATCCAGAGAAATCTGGCAATTTTTCATCCAAAAATTGACCCACCGCGCCGGTTTAAACTCAAACAGCATTCCTCTGTCATCGGCCAGAGAAGTTCTGTACATTAAACCCATAGCCTGTTGTTCCGGTGTTTTAGCGACTTCGAGTTCGATTGGGCGATCGGCTATCCGAGCTCTAGCAGAAACAGGCAAAACTTGACCGGATGTTGTCGCCGTTGGAGACTGCGAGGCCAAAATGCCAGTAACAGCATTCGCGACAGGTAAAGCCGGCGAACATCCCAGCAAAAATATAATTACCCCAATATTTAGGAAAGTAGCGAAATAACTCATAATGATTTAAGATTTTAGATTGGCAATGGGAAATTGGTAATGGGGAATTGGTAATTTTTAACCAATGTCAACTCACAACTGTCAACCGTCAACTGACAACCGTCAACTGACAACCGTCAACCGTCAACTGTCAACTGACAACTGTCAACTGACAACTGTCAACTGTCAACTGTCAACTGACTTCAAGCTTCGCGCATCACGTAGCCAACACCTCGCACCGTCTGAATCAAGCGCTTTTCGCCTTCATCTTCAATCTTGAGGCGCAGATAGCGGATGTAAACCTCAATCACATTCGACTCGCCCAGAAAGTCGTAACCCCAAACATTCTCTAGAATTTGTTCCCGAGTCAAAACCTCGCGGGGATGTTCCATCAAATACTTTAGCAGCTCAAATTCTTTCATCGTCAGGTCGATCGTCCGTCCGTTGCGCAGGGCCCGCCTAGAGGCTAAATCCAAGACTAAATCGCCAAACCTCAATTGCTGGTTGCTGCTAGTATCGGGCTGCAAATACAAGCGCACCAACTGCAAAAACTCCTCAGTGCGATAAGGTTTGAGAAAATAATCGTCCGCCCCAGCTTCCAGACAAGCCACGCGATCGTCCACTGTATCACGACCGATCAATAGTAGCACGGGCGATCGATTGCCGATACTTCTGAGATGAGAACATAGCGTCAGTCCCGACTCAGAGCCAAGTATGCGATCGATTACAATCAAAGCTGGCTGCAATTCATGGGCTAAATGTTGGCCGGTGGCGATATTAGATGCTATTACCGGTTCGTAGCCGGAGGATTTTAAGTCTAGACTCAAGTGTCCGGCGAGAACTTCGTCTGTTTCTACTAGCAGAACACAGGGATTGCGATCGAGAGAAATTGCAGCCATTGAATTGACCGGTGAATGACCATAACTGTTCTAGCACGTATCGAGGGACAGTTGACAGTTGTCAGTTGACAGTTGACAGTTGACGGTTGTCAGTTGACAGTTGACAGTTGTCAGTTGACAGTTGACAGTTGTCAGTTGACAGTTGTCAGTTGTCAGTTGTCAGTTGTCATTGGTTGAAAATTCCCAATTCCCCATTACCGATTACCAATTACCAAATTCAATAATCCATGACCATAATCGTATTCGGCAGTATCAACATCGACCTAGTAGCAAGAACTCCCAGATTGCCACAGCCAGGGGAAACTATCATCGGTAGCAATTTTTTCACGGCCGGCGGTGGTAAAGGAGCAAATCAAGCAGTTGCGGCCGCCCGTCTCGGCACTTTTACCAACATCATCGGCCGCGTTGGTAATGATAAATTTGCTGAAGAATTATTGACAAATTTACAATTTTATGGTTTAAATACAAACAATATATTAATTGATAAAAGCACTCATTCAGGTGTGGCAATTATCGCCGTAGACGAGACTGGTCAAAATAATATTATTGTGATTCCTGGTGCAAATCACAATGTCGGTGAAGCAGAGATAGAACGTCTCAAAAAACTGTTGCTGTCAGCTACATCGTTGCTGTTACAGTTAGAAATTCCCCTGGAAGTTGTGATCAAAGCCGCCCAAGCTGCGGGTGAAGCGGGGGTGCGAGTGATTCTCGATCCAGCGCCTATGGCGGATTTGCCACTCGCACTTTATCCATTAATCGACATCATCACGCCGAATGAAGTGGAGGCCAGTCAGCTAGTGGGTTTTCGGGTGCATGATACTGAAACAGCGATTATGGCTGCTAAACAGTTGCAGCAGCGCGGTGTCCAGAATGTTATTGTCAAATTGGGCGATCGCGGGGCTGTTGCTGTGACTGAGGATGAGAGCTTTTTTGTGCCGGCTTTTGCTGTGGAAGCGATCGACACTGTAGCTGCTGGTGATGCTTTTAACGGCGGGTTGGCTGCTGCGTTAGATGGCGGGCGATCGCTGTCAGAGGCAGTGGTGTGGGGCTGTGCAGCGGGCGCTCTGTGTACAACTAAGGTGGGTGCTCAGGTTGCTATGTGCGATCGGGCAACCTTTGATAATTTTTTGCAGAATTTAGATCGGACGTACGGTTGAAACCGCGCCTACACAAACGATGTCCGCCTCCGCGGACTAAGAGAGGATCACGTAATTTTCACCGCCTGTGTCTTCAACCCGCGGAGGCGGGTTTTGCTTGTATAGACGCGGTTTCAACCGCCCGGTCTTCTTTTATGGCCGCTGAATAATTGTTTCAACTACTCGGCGCTTGACTTTTGGATCGATACCAATCAGCCGCACGTATTCCCCGCCATGTTCGGATAAACAAGTTTCCAAAGATGCAACTACATCTTTTTCCTGTGTTGTTTTAATTGTCGCACAACTTTGCCAAGAACCAGTCTTAAATCGGCGATTGTCTGCATATTCCATGCCAATTTTGCAGCCTCTTGCTAACAACTGCTGCACTTGTTCCAATACCTCGGAACTTAGCCGCGCCGCATGACCGTTACCACCTTCAGAACCTGGCTCGACGTAAGCCTTATAATATTTGGATGACGGATCGTTTAACTGATTTTGCGTTGGGGCGGCTGCGGGAACATTGGCGGTTCCTTGAACGTTGAAAAGTCGCGATTGGTTGTATTCATCCACTAAGCGCATTTCCTGAATCCGCTTTTGTTGACCCACCATCAAACCGCCCATTTCTACTAAACGAGCGAGGCTGAAATCTGGGTTATGGAAATCGGGCGGTGCTTCTGTACTGTTTACCAAACGTTTGGAAACTCGCTCGATTCCTATTTTGTGAATGAATGTGCGGACTTGTTCGTCGTAAATGCGCGATCGCAAAGCGCTAAAAAAGTCGAGCGACTGATCGGGAAAATTATCTACCAAAGCGACAATTTCGGTTTTGGACAATTTGTCCGAATCAAAAATTCCGCCGACAACCCCAATTTTATCATCGCGGCTGGGTTCCCAATAAAACTTTTCCATCCGCCCGTCGCGAATCAGCGGCGCGTACAGCGTTGAAAAGTCATTTCCGGTGACAATAATCGGCACTCGGTGCAGCGGCGTGCTGTCATAACTTCCCGGTAACTGCACGTTAGTTGGATTGTCGGCAATATTCATCAGAGTGGCATTCACCATCTGAGTATTGACGGTATATTGAGTATTAGAATCGAACCGGCCAGCACCGGCATCCAAATCGTTAATAAAAATGGCGCACATCTCGCCCCGCACCCGAATTTGCTCCGCAGCTTCCCGGTAGCGCAAGCGAATTAAACGCGACGGATCTCCCGCATCTGGACTTTCTAATTCTCCGCCAGAGATCATCACGGGTTCAAAGCCCATCCGCCGAAAAACCAGTTCGGTTTGAAAAGTTTTACCTTCTCCTTTGCGGCCGTGAATTCCCAAAATTAAGGGAACTCTTATCCCAGGCAAATTTAAAAAGTTTTTAGTGATGTGTACTGCAACTCGATCGAGAAAGCTAGGAGAAATGTAATAACTCATCAGTAGATTTTTGAGGGATTAATTGATGTTACTGTTATGATTTTATGACAAAACTAACAGCCTGCACCGCTAACCTGGATTTTTACCGTACAATCGAGGTCTACATATGATCTTTTAAGGAGCGATGCGTGAGTCAAGAAACCTTACTAAAAGAACCAACCGTGCAAGCCGAAGCCAGTCCCTTCAGTTCTGAGAGCTTCGACAGCTATGTAATGTCAACCTACGGGCGTTTTGCGATCGCCCTAGAACGAGGCCTCGGCTGCCGCGTTTGGGATACCGAGGGCCGCGAATATCTCGATTTTGTGGCGGGTATTGCTACCTGCACTCTGGGACACGCTCACCCGGCGATGATTGCAGCGGTAACTCAGCAAATTCAGACGCTGCACCACGTTTCTAATCTTTATTACATCCCAGTACAGGGCGAGCTGGCAAAGTGGCTTGTAGACCATTCTTGCGCGGACAGAGCTTTCTTTTGCAACTCCGGCGCGGAAGCTAATGAAGCGGCAATTAAACTAGCGCGCAAGTACGCTCACGAAAAATTAAATATCTCGAATCCGACAATTATCACCGCTGTTGCTAGTTTCCACGGGCGGACTTTGGCGACGATTACGGCGACGGGACAGCCTAAATATCAGAAGGGTTTTAGTCCGTTGGTTCCCGGATTTCACTATGTGCCCTATAACGATATCAGTGCGATCGAACTTGCGATCGACGAACTCGACAAAGATGAACGCCAAGTAGCTGCAATTATGATGGAAGCGCTGCAAGGTGAAGGCGGAGTTCGCCCCGGAGATATCGCCTATTTCCAACGGATTCGGGAAATTTGCGACGAAAAAGGCATTTTGCTGATTCTCGACGAAGTGCAAGTCGGGATGGGACGCAGTGGCAAATATTGGGGTTACGAAAACCTCGGTATTGAACCGGATATCTTTACCTCTGCGAAGGGCTTGGGCGGTGGTATCCCGATCGGCGCTATGTTGTGTAAGTCGAACTGCGATGTATTTGAACCGGGAAGTCACGCTAGCACTTTCGGTGGTAATCCTTTTGTCTGCGCTGTCGCTTTGTGCGTGTGCCAAACTTTGGAACGGGAAAACCTGCTGGAAAACGTCCAGCAGCGCGGGGAACAGTTGAAAGCTGGCCTCAACAAGCTGGCGGCCACATTTCCGCATTTGATTGCTGAGGTGCGCGGCTGGGGCTTGATTGTCGGGCTGGAATTGCAGGCTGACATCGAACTGACATCGGCTGATATTGTCAAATCTGCGATCGCCGCTGGTGTGCTTTTGGTTCCCGCCGGGCCGAAAGTGCTGAGGTTTGTGCCGCCTCTGATTGTTTCTGCGGCTGAAGTCGATCGGGCTTTGTTGGCAGTTGAGTCAGCGCTGCGTTCTCAAGCGTTACACTAAAATCGACTGAGTTGATTTTAGTTCGCTTTAGGGCTGCAACTGGCGATCGCAATACTGTAGACGTGCTATTGCTCAGAAACCCGGTTTCTTATCGAGATTTCTCGTTACCAAACCCCGTAGTTTGCAAGAAACTGGGTTTCTGAGTCTAAAATCTATCAGGGTAAAAATTAAACCCGCCCCGCTGCAAATCTGTGGGGGCGGGTTTGTCAAGTTTTAGGACTTGCGCGGAAACCTGTTTTTTTAGGCAAATACGTTGTGGCGATAGTTATGGTAGAAAAAGCTAGTTTCTTTAATCTCCCTCGGCGACTCCTACCTCCGGTTAGAGATTGAAATTTAAACCAGGAAGTGATTTAATTGCTGCACAGAAGCAGTGATCGTATCGTTAATAGTTCGGCGGAATGCACGATGGACGAACAGCGTCGCGAAACTGATGTTAATATGCTCCGAGCGCTGCTGGAACATCCTGTGGACTCAGGAATAGATTTGATTTTGAGGGCTGACTCAAAGTTGATCGACTTTGGGTTCGTACAAACGCTTTATTTGGAAGATCCCGCACTGACGCGAGACAGTTTGCTCAGGGCTGCCAAATTCTTCCAAAAAGTGATCGCACCCTTAGAGTCTGCAAAGGGCAATTCTCAATTATCCGTAACTGGGCTATCATATCTCACTTTTTTAGCAGAAGTATTGCAGGCGGTGGCGCGCAGCACTGATTCGCAGCATCTATACTCGCTGCTGAGAACCAATTTAGACAAACTTGACCATAATTTTGCAGAACTGCTGCGCCGCTGGGGAAGTTTGGTAATCCCTGCTGTTAAAGAATCGGAGACGACACGCATTGCAGCCCTCATCGGCAATCTGAGCAACAAAATTGGGGGGTTTCCCCTCGGTAGCAAGGCGAATAACTTAGAAATCGAAATTGCCGGTTACGAAACAGTTGCTAAGGTTTTTACCCGCAAAGACTTTCCGCAAGAGTGGGCGGTGATGCAAAACAATCTGGGCAACGCTTACAGCGGTTATCCTAAAGGTGATAAGGCTCACAATCTCGAACAGGCGATAGCTTGCTTTGAAAATGCCCTGCAAGTGCGCACTCGCCAACAGTACCCATCCCAGTGGGCGACACTACAAAATAATCTCGGAAGCGCTTACAGCGATCGCCTCAGAGGAGATCCGGCCGACAATCTCGAACAGGCGATCGCTTGCTATCAAAACGCGCTGGAAGTGCGTACCCGCGAGGCTTTCGGGGGAGATTGGGCGAGCACTCAACACAATCTCGGCCGCGCTTACAGCCGCCGACTGCGGGGCGACAAAGCCCAAAATCTCGAACTGGCAGTCGCTTGCTACCAAAATGCTTTGCAAGTCTACAACCGCAAGGCGTTTCCCCGACGCTGGGCCACGACTCAAAATAATTTGGCAAATGCTTACTATGAGTTCCTGCGGGGCAATCGAGCCGCAAATCTCGAATACGCTGTCAACTGCTACCAGAGAGCTTTGCAAGTGCGGACTAAGGAAGCTTTTCCGGTGCAATGGGCGACGACTCAAAGGAATTTGGGCCGGGTGTTTATCGATCGGATTAAAGGCGATCCAGTGGAAAATGTGGAAATGGCACTCGCCTGCTTTCAAAATGCTTTGCAAGTCTACAGTCGCATCAAATTTCCCGAAGCCTGGGGTTCGATCCAAACTTACCTCGGCAGGATCTACAGTCTGCGGGTGAAAGGGGAAAAAGCCGAAAATATCGAAATGGCGATCGCCTGCTATCAAAATGCTTTGCTCTTTTGCAACCGCCAAAAAACTCCCGAACGCTGGGCAATGCTCTGTGCCTACCTCGGACGCGCTTTCAGCCAACACGTGAAAGGGGAAAAAAACCGCAACCTCAAAAGCGCGATCGCCTGTTATCAAAATGCAGCCCAAGTCTACACCAAGCAGCGATCTCCCAACCGCTGGGCAATGCTGCAAATTTATCTGGGCCGGGCTTTTTCGGAACTGACGGAGACGGAAAACTCGTCTTACCTGGAAACTGCGATCGCCTGCTATCACAGTGCCGGCGAAATCTACACTCGCGAAAGCTATCCCCACAGATGGGCGCAAATTTTAGTTTATTTGGGCCAAGCTTACCGAGTTCGAGGCGAGTTGCTGCGCGCCTACGGGGTTTTTACTACTGCTGTTGATACTGTTGAATTCTTGCGCAGCGAAGTTGGGGTTGATGCGGCCGATTTGGGCGATCGGGCGAGTACCGCAACAGTCAAATTAGCCAGCACCTGGAATGGACTCTATAAATGTCTAATCCAAGTTTGTCTAGAACTCGGCCGCAGCCAGCCGGAATATTTCGCTAGAGCCCTGGAATACGCCGAACGTCACAAAAATCGGAATTTGGTAGCACTGCTGGTTAAATGCCCTCTGACGCCGAAAGGCGACATTCCGGCAGCGGTGCGCAGCCAGTTGGAGTCGCTGCAACTGGAAATAGGGAGGGAACAGCGGCAGCAACAACAGCGAGAACCTGAGCCGAACACTACCTTGATTTCTGAGGGCGACAGCCACGATTTGAACAGCGGTTCTCTGCTGCCGAATTCAGATTTCATCCACTTAAATCAATTGTGGCGGCAGTTTGATGAGTTGATTGCTCGTGAGGTGCAGGCAAACGACCCTTTCTTCAGCTTAGCTCGCAAAGTTGAACCGATCGCTTTTGAGCAAATTCTCCAATTGTTGCCCGATGCCAATTGCGCTGCTGTGGTGTGGGCGAGTTTGGGGGATTTGTTGGTGGCTTTTGTGGTAGTGAAGAGTGCACAATATCCCGCCGTTCACCTGTGTTCGCCGAAAAATGCTTTGGCTGCCGAAAGTTGGGCCGGGGAGTACCTCAGCGCTTATTCTGAGCAAAAAGGTCGCTGGATCAATCATCTCCCGGCTCGCCTCAAACGCTTGGCGTCGCTGTTGGAAATTGATCGAGTGGTGGCGCTGATTCCCCAAAATTGCGATCGGCTGATTGTTGTGCCGCACCGATTTTTGCACGCTTTGCCGCTCCATGCTTTGCCTCTGGGGGTGAGAGACGGGTTTGAGGATACCGGGGCAGTTTTTAGGTCTCACTGGGGCGATCGCAGCGGTTGCGATCTGCTGGATACGCACAACGGTTCGGATTTTTCTCAAAGTTCGGCTTTTGGGGATATTTCACCCCCTGCTGCTTATTTGATCGATCGATTTGCCGGAGGAATTCGCTATGCTCCTAGCTGTCAGATCTTGCGGTTGAGACAAATCGCGCGCAGCGCAGCTATTGGCCGATACAGACCGAATTTACAGCACCTGTTGGCAGTTCCCACTTTCAGCAAAGATGCGCTTTACAGCAACCTTGAAATCGGAAATATTTCCCAGTATTTTTCCAGTGCAGAAGTTTTGCGCCACAAGCCAACGATTAAACAGGCTTTTTCCCGATCGATATCTGTTAATGATGGGGATTCATCCATAAAAATAGGACAGTTGCAGCAGAAAAAATGCGCTCACTTTGCTTGTTTGAGTGTGCTTGATTGCGATTTTCCACTCAAATCTGGCGTGTTTTTGAGAAATGACTATATGAGTTTGGAGGAAATTTTTAATCTCGATTTTCGGCAATATTTTTTAGTTACTTTATCGGCTTGCGAAATTACTGCCGGCTCTCGAGGCGGTGCTGAAGATTTTGTCGGTTTGTCGGCGGGTTTGTTGTATGCTGGCACGTCTAGTGTTGTCAGCACTCTGTGGAAGGTGAATGATGTTTCGACGCTGCTGCTGACGAGCAAGTTTTATGAAAATTTAGGGCGGTTTCCTCGGTTGCAGGTGGGAGATGTGGCCCTAGCGCTTTCGGAGGCTCAAAGGTGGCTGCGGGATTTGACTGGCGAGGAATTGGAGGTGTTGCTGGCGGATTTTCAGCCTCAAATTTCGCAAACGTTCGATCGGCTTTCTCAAAGTTCTCGCGTTATTGCTGAGGCTTCTTTGCAGCAAATTCGCAACCGCAAACCCTATCCTTTTGCTAATCCGTATCACTGGGCGGCTTTTACGGCTGCTGGGGTTTAGTCATTGGTCATTGGTCATTGGTCATTGGTTATACAAAATCATGTTTAAATACCCCGTTGATTTCTTAGTCCGCGGAGGCGGACATCGTTTATGTAGGTGCGATTTCAATCGTACGTCCGCTCTTTAAGGCGGATTTAACGCGGATTTGAGAGCGTTAAATCATAAAAAAACCCGACACTGACAATATATTTAAAATTGTCAGTGTTGGGTACAATTCAACTAATTACCAGCAAGAATTTAGGACTTTTTGCCAAAAACTTGTTCTTTCAAAGCTTGAATTTCTTGGCCTAATTGTTGGCGGTTGGAAGAGCGCAACAAATAGCGGTAGACAAACCATGCGGCGTATCCAATACCAATTAGCTCAAATGTGGGTGCTAGCAGGGGGATGTCATTGAGTTCGTCTACAATGCCCAAAAGCACTTTCAAAGAAACAATTGAGGCTAAAATTAAACCAACAACTGTCAGAGGACTTTTGTACTGCTCGTAAAAGCTGCCGATGTAAGCAGGAAACTCGGACAAAATTGAGATAATTTGTTCTTTGATCTGCTGGGTCTGACTTGGCGGTTCTTCGGTAATTATGACTTTTGTTGTACCGCTCGAACTGTCTGCTTCATTTCCGGCAGGAATTTCGGTGATGATAACGGTTGTTTCTGGTTCGTTTGATGAAGTCATTTCTCCACTCGCAATAGTTTTTTGCTGGTTGGCGGCAGGTATTTCCACTGCTGCTGCGGTTGTTTCAACTGCCGAAATATCGACTGCTGAAACCTCCGTTCCGACTGTTGAAACAGCCGGCGTTTCGACTGATGTAACTTCCGCTGCTGTTTCAATAGTCGGTGTTTCGACTGTTGAAACCTCGACTGCTGGCTGTTCCGGCGCGGGAGTTTCGGCGGGAGTTTCGGCTTTGGGTTGTTCTGGGGTAGGAGTTTCTACCGCGACACCAACTGCCGGCAAATTCAAGTTGCTAATGGCATCAAGCAAACGGGTTTTAGCTGTCCCGCGCTGGTGAAGGATTACCCAAGATTCTATCAGGTCGGGGCCGTGCATTGCACCTGTCAGAGCTGCTCTGAGCGATCGCATAATCAGCCCTTTGTTAAGATTTTTCTCTTTACTGAGCTTTTTAGTGATTTTCTGAGCTTCGGCTGACTCCAGGGTGGAATGACTTTCCAGAACTTCTAGAACTGCTTGCAAAGCCTGTGCAGCCCCTGGCTGCTGCAACTGTGCGAGTGCTTCTTCTTCGTATTCCACAGTGGGAGAGAAGAACAACTTGCACATATCGACAGCATCGGTTAAGCGAACGAGACTCGGGCCGATTAAAGCAGCTATTTGTTCGAGCCAGGGGCGATCGGCCTCGGAGTCAAACTCATAACCGGCTTTCTGCCAATAAGGTATCAGCAAATCTGTCAATTGCGGTACTGGCATTTTGTGGAGATATTGACTGTTCAGCCAATTGAGTTTATCCCAATCAAATTTTGCACCGGCTTTGTTGACTCGATAGAATGTAAATAATTCTGCTGCTTCCGACAGTGTAAATATTTCTTGCGTTGAATCCGGCGGAGTCCAACCGAGCAAAGTCATGTAATTGACTAAAGCTTCGGGCAGATACCCCATATCTTTGAAGTCAGAAATCGAGGTTACGCCGTCGCGTTTAGAAAGCTTTTGCCCTTGCGCGTTTAAAATCAGCGGGGTGTGGGCAAATTCTGGGATTGTTGCGCCCAAAGCTTCGTAGAGCAATATTTGTTTGGGAGTATTGCCGATGTGATCTTCGCCGCGGATGACGTGGGTGATGGCCATGTCGATGTCATCGACAACTACGGCGAGGTTGTAGAGGGGTTGGCCGATGACGCCGCCGCTGGATGCCCTGGCAATTACCATGTCGCCGCCGAGGTCGCTACCTTTCCAGGTTACGGTGTCGCGCACCATGTCGTTCCAAGAAATTGTGCGATCGTCGTCGATTATAAAGCGAATCACAGCTTGTCGCCCTTCGCCTTCAAAAGCTGCGCGCTCTTTGCTTGTCAAGTTGCGGTGGCGGTTGTCGTAGCGGGGGGCTTGTTTGTTGGCTTTTTGTGCTTCCCGCATTTCGTCGAGTTCTTCCGACGTTGTGTAGCAGCGGTAGGCTAGTCCATTGTCTAGAAGGGTTTGGACTGCTTGGCGGTATATTTCCAGACGCTGCGACTGAAAACTCGGGCCTTCGTCCCAGTTCATCCCCAGCCAGGTGAGTCCTTCGAGGATGTTGTCGGTGTATTCGCTTTTAGAACGTTCTACGTCTGTGTCTTCTACCCGCAGGATGAATTGGCCGCCTTGGTTGCGGGCAAACAGCCAGTTAAATACGGCGGTTCTGGCGGTACCGATGTGGAGGTTTCCGGTGGGACTGGGGGCTAGACGGACTCTGACGTTCATGTATATTTTTGTTTTTAGATTGGGGGCAATTTGCTGGTTGGGGAATTTGCTGTGGCTGTGACTACAAATTTTAATATAGTTTGTTGCCGGATTAACAGTTGTACTTGACAGTTGCTGTGATTGGATTTGGTCGATCGTGCGTCATTGAGCGATCGGGCGAAAGTCTCTTTTAATTGAGCAGACGACATCTTGACGATATTAACATTGCAGGCGACGAAGACTCGATTCATCTTTGGGACTATTTTTCAAAGCACGAAGAACTGCGGCATGGGTGCTCAAGACGCGCCGAATAACTATTAATTCTTGTAAAATGCAGATGTGCGATCGCCCTTAAAATATATTTCCCTATGTCTGCTGCTAAAACCGAGTTTTCCAATTTTGTTGAGGTTAACCCCTCTTGGCAAATCGAATTGCTGTACGACGGTGAATGTCCGCTGTGCGTGCGAGAGGTGAACTTTTTGAAGAAACGGGATGCAGGGCGAGGTTTGGTGTCGTTTGTGGATATCGCGGAGGATGGCTACAACCCGGAAGCCCACGGCGGAGTTGACTATGAAACGGCGATGGGCAGGATTCACGCGGTGTTACCCGATGGTACGACGGTTAAAAATGTGGAGGTTTTTCGCCGGATTTATGAGATTCTGGGAATGGGCTGGATTTATGCTGTTACTAAGTTGCCGGTGATTGGGGCGATCGCTAATTTGCTGTACGGAATTTGGGCAGATTGGCGGCTGAGGTTGACGGGAAGGCAGGATTTAGCAAGTATTATGAGCGATCGAACTGCGCGGGTTGAGTGCGATGTTCAAGGTCGCTGCCGGTCTAACTGAAAATGAGTCATATTGAGTAAGTGCGATCGACCGATTTGCAGATTTCAGCAGGAACCAACTGCAACTAACATTAAAGATTGATTGATCGAAAGCAGGTAAAAACAATGCAAGATGCAGGATATACAGTTTTCATGGGCTTCGGCGGCCTCTGGGTAGTCATGGGAATTGTCGCTGTGACTTTCCTGTTCAAATCGGATGGTCAAAAGTTGAGGTTTGGTAAATGGGGATTGTTGGTTGCGATTCCGATTATTGTGCCGATCGCGCTGGTGTTACTCTATCAAATAGCCAGACCTTTTCTGAATTCGTATCTGTGAGTCCGAAATATTTGATGGGGAAACCGCAGATTTAAGGCGGATAAACACAGATTAACGCAGATGGTTTTAAGAAGAGCAAGGGGCTATAGTTTAAGTATCATTGTTCTGTTGCGGAGGGCGATCGCAATTTCTCTCTCACCCATACTCGCAAAGCATCAATTATCGTCATATCATCCTCCGTCTGGGCCATCTGCAAAAATTGATTGATTATCTCCGCAGAAACAATCGGAAAAGTATTGCTGTATTCACAGATTACATATTCTCCATTCTGAAGTTGAACAAATTGTACAGTCTCTCCAAGATATCTCCATATTTCAGGAACTCCAAGGCTTTTGTAGATAACAAACCGATTAGTAGATGGACTGGTGAGATCTACTTCAATGATTAAATCTGGTGGCGGATCGGTTGATAAGTTAATTCTTCTGCCGCGAATGCGATCGACATTTTGGATATAAAAACACGAATCTGGTTCTGCACCTTGTTTTAAATCTTCACGGTTGAGAGTCGTAGAACCAAATCCCTTACGTTTCAATTTTAATTCGTCACTTAAAGTAGTCACAAACTGTTTTAGTAAACAGTTAATAGTTTCATGCAAGTCTGATGGCATGATAATTTCTAAGACTCCTTGAGAATAATAAAATCGCGAGGATCTCTTGTCCCCCGCTTCTGCTAATAAGCTTTCGTAAGTCTGCCAACTGATATTAGATAATACTATCCGTTGTGTAATTGTTTCCGGTGACGGCTTAATGGGCGTAACGAGCATATTTTCTCACTCCCCAGACAATTTTAGATTTTAGATTTTAGATTTTATACCCAAACTCTGAAAATTATTGCTACATAGAAACTAGAGGCTATCCTATGGGCGAGAAACCCGGTTTCTACGAAATTTTGCGTTTAGTAAGTAGAAATATGGGAATAAACCGGGTTTCTGAGGTGAGTTTGCACACAGAAACAGACTTAATCAAAAGCTTAGCTTTTTGATTGATGACTTGCGATTTACGAGAGAACGGGACAGACGGGGCTCGAACCCGCAACTTCCGCCGTGACAGGGCGGTGCTCTAACCAATTGAACTACTGTCCCTCGTTTTGCCGTTTTTTCAGGCACAATTTCTATTATGCCTATAACCTCACCTTTTGTCAAGAGGTTTTTTGAACTTTTATTTGGAAGCCCAAAATCTGAGTCTCTTGCAGGGGACTGAAGTTGTTGTCACTCACCAAAATCAGACCTCTGCTACCATCGCCTAACTCGGGGCCGAATGTCAACCCCTCAATGTTGTCTAGGGGAATTTTTAGGGTTTCCAAATCCAGCAGCAGCCGTTTTTGAGCGGGAGAAACCTCGCTGATACGACTTTTGAGGCTTTCGATCCCTTCTATGCGATCGGCTTTTTCCAAAGAAACCTCAAATAGCCTAACAGTAATGCCGGTTTCCAGGGAGACAGCGCGCTCTAAACTCAGTAAGCGCTTGTCGTCGATCGCCAACAAATCCGCTAAACCGTTGGTAGTGAATTTTCCCACAGGATTTGCACCAGAAGGTAGCGGTTCGGTGATGTAGGCAAAGGAGGCATCTGGATTGCCGCTTAACGCATCGTAGCGCAGAATCCGGCACGGGCTGCCTTTTTCCAAGGAAGGCACGGCGCCATCCTGTACCATAGCGTTTTCGGTGGCGGTGAATAGGTATTTGCGATCGGGCGTTAGAGTCAAACTTTCAAAAGCGAAATTGTTGCGGATGCCTTTAGTGCCCTTGTCATCTGGCAAAAATAGATCGGGAATTGGCAGCGTTTTGAGCAGTTTACCGTCGAGGGAGAATTCTTTGATGAAAGGATTGATTTGGCGATCGACATCTCCCTCGGAAGAAACAAACACGCTATTGCCAGCAAAAGTTATCGCTTCGGGATCTAAACTTAAACTCGGAAAACTTTCGCCCTTTTCATCTAATAAAGTAGTGACACCAGTAAACTCAATGTTGTCTTTTGCCAATTTCCCCGATTTTAAGTTTATTTTGAGAGAATAAAAACGAGCCGAATTCTTGATGCTGCGGTCATCGGAAATGGCATAATAAACTTGTTTTTCGGCATCATAAGTAATCCCCGAAAGTCCGCCAATTTCTGTCCCCCGAAACGGAGAACCAGTAGGAAATATTGCTCTACCGATAAAATCTATTTTGGTGAGGGCGAAAGATTGGACTGACAAATTTATCAAAATTGCCACAGTTGCTGCTATCAAAAAACAGGCAATAAATATAGTTGCCTTTGCTAAATTTCGCATTTTACTATCTTCTTCTCTTTCTGACTTCGTGCCCTTTGCGCCTTCGCGGTTCGTTTAATCATAAATTCACTGTTTCTGACTCAGCAAAAAATTAGTCAACCAATCTTTAACTATATATGTAGCGCGACAGTCGTCCTCATTGTAGCGGACGATCGCCTCCAAGATCGATCGATCGCCAGTTTGGAGCCAATCATCGTACCAACAGACACACTGAGCCCCATTAGCCTTAGCGTCACGCCAGTCAAAACCCAACCAACGGGCGATGGGTTTTAGCGCGTAACTTTCCACCGGCATAATCGCCTTTTGCGTCACTTGTTTGTGAATATCTACAAACCGTTTCAGCACTGGTTTCCACAAATAAGCTGGAGTATGGTAAAGTTTAGCTAGGCGTTTGAAAGTCTTGACTTCGTAGTCGCAAAAGTGGAAAATCGGAGCAATGGGATAAGCCCACATTAATTCTAAAAATTGCTCCCAAATTGCACCTTCCTCTGCTGCTGATTCTGCCAGAAAACCGTGGAATTTTTCAGTTTTGTTGTACCTATCGACAACTAAGACTCCGTGGAGATAATCTAAATTCATCTCCGGTTCCGCTTCAATGTCAAAATAGAGTTCGATTGGGGCGATCGGCAAAAAGACAGATTGAGAATAAGGAATTGGCTTGCTGCGGAGAATTGGCGCTGGTTTAGAAAGTGCAGCAGATTTATTTTCTGTCGTTTTTACAGACTCAATTTTAGCTATTACTAAACTATTTATTGCATTTTCTGGTATTATGATCAACTGATTAACTTCTACCTCTTCCCTTCTTCCTTCTTCCTGATTCTTTCTTCCTTCATCTGCCATTCTGCCTTCCTCTTCATCTTCCCTTCTTCCTTCTTCCTTCTTCCTTCTTCCTTCTTTTTCATCTTCCCTTCTTCCTTCTTCCTTCTTCCTTCTTCCTTCTTCCCGCAACAGCGGTTGATTTAACAAGTGAGATTGAGCTTGACGCACCACATCAAAAGCAACTCCGTCGGGAAATTCTGGATAATCTGCCAGCAATTCGTAATTAGCATTAGCGAGAGATTCTACATCAGTAATTTCGAGAGTTTTTAGTCTAGCATAGCGGCCAGCAGTAACTCCGGGCAATAGTGAAAGATGTTTAATAGATTCTGCTTCCCCATGACAAGTAGTATACCAACCGCAAAGATTGCATTTTTGGCGGGAAATGAAAACTTCTGGTTTATCCCGATTTTCAATCATCTGAATGCAGCGATCTAATATCTCGAACATCTGAGGATTTCGCTGGTCGAGATCCACTTGCCAAAACCCTTTTGTTCGCAGCATCAGCCACGCAGAATCGGGGATTTTCCCCTGCACTGCTGCTAATATTCGGGCGTGAAAAGCGGCAATAATTTGATAATCGAGTTTTGGCCGCTTGCTGAGCCAAATATCGGCAGTAACGTAACTCCAATCGCCAAATTTGGATTCTCCGGGCTGTTTGATTAATAAATGCGGGCGGCTGACGAGGGTACTATTTGAAGGGTGCGGAGTGGAGGATGAAAGATGAATATTATTTTGGGAAACTTCCCCGGTATCTGAGAAATATTGACCGTCAATTCCTACCAGAGAAGTTGAGTTACCGTTGGTTTTGTCCAATTCGCCTTGGATTAGAACTCCTCGGTAAATGCGATCGACTCCTTGCTGCATTAAACTCAAAGTAGCGATCGCGCCAGCTTCCCAATCCCCTCTAGGATATGATGGTTGTTGGTAAGTCTCGTGTTCCAAAACTTGCTGCTGGTATGCGGCGCTGTCGCGCATCAGTTTCAACAAAAAGTCGCTGGGGGGGTCTAGTTGTTTCCAGTCTCCGCAGGTGTCTAAAAATGCTCGGAGATTGCATCGTTGATAGGAAAGTAGCAGTTTGTCAGTTATTAACATTTAGTATTCGCAAGGGCATAGAATAATTAGAAGGAAGAAGGAAGAAGGAAGAAGGAAGAAGGAAGAAGGAAGAAGGAAGAAGGAAGAAGGAAGAAGGAGGAAAGCCTTTCGACTTCGCTCAAGGTAAAAGGAAGAAGGAAGAAGGAAGAAGAAGCCTTTGTTAGTGAGGTTTTGGACGATCGACATTTATGCAATATTAACGTTATCAACAATTCCCCAGAAAAAATGACAAAGGACAATCACCGGCAACAATTTCCAGCTTTGGCCAATAAAGCTTATTTTAACTACGGCGGACAAGGGCCGCTGCCTGAGTCTGCTTTAGAGGCGATTTATGAGGCTTACAAGCGGGTGCAGCTTGGGGGGCCGTTTTCGGGGGAGGTGGGGGCTTGGGTGGTTCAGGAGGCGATGCTGACGCGACGGGCGATCGCATCTGAGTTGGCCGTACCTGCTGAAACCATCGCCCTGACTGAGGATGTCACCGTGGGCTGCAATATTGCGCTGTGGGGCATTGATTGGAAAGCGGGCGATCATTTGCTGCTTTCTGATTGCGAACATCCGGGCATTGTAGCTAGTGTAATGGAACTTCAGCGCCGTTTCAACATTGAGGTTTCGATTTGTCCGTTGGCGGCAACTTTGAATGAAGGATCTCCCGTTCAGGTAATTGCTGATAGTTTGCAGCAAAATACTCGGTTGTTGGTAATCAGTCACATTTTGTGGAATACCGGTCAAGTTTTGCCTCTGACTGAGATTGTGAATGTCTGCCATCAAGCAGGAGTAAAAGTGTTAGTTGATGCGGCTCAATCTGTGGGGGTTTTGCCTTTGGATTTGATTGAGTCTGGGGTTGATTTTTATGCTTTTACTGGTCATAAATGGTGGTGCGGCCCGGAAGGTTTGGGCGGACTTTATGTAAGTGCGGCTGCTTTGGCAGATTTGCATCCGGTATTTATCGGTTGGCGGGGAATTGTGACTGATTCTAGTGCTAAAGTTCTGGGCTGGAAGGCTGGATCGCAGCGCTACGAGATTGCGACTTCGGCTTATCCTTTGTATGCGGGTTTGCGAAGTGCGATCGCCCTTCAGCACGAATGGGGAACAATTGAGCAAAGGTATGCAGAAATTTGTCGTTTGAGCAAGTATCTTTGGGAGCGTTTGTCGGAACTTCCCGATGTGGAATGTTTGCGAACATCTGCGCCGGAAGCTGGTTTAGTTTCGTTTCGATTGATGAATGGGATGCCGCACAACCAGTTAGTTAATTTGTTGGAGAAGCAGGGGATTATGGTGAGGACTATTCTTTCTCCTGACTGCGTGCGGGCTTGCGTTCACTATTTTACCACTGAGGCGGAGATCGATCGGTTGGTTGAAGGTGTTTTGCGTCAAGTTAGTTAGAAATTCCTGATAATAGTCGGCGGTTTTAACCGCCCCTAGACAAACAAAGTCCGCTTCCACGGACTAAGAAATTGGGATGGTTGTAGCAAATATGCTAAAATATAATTACCAGTCATAACAAATCAATATGAGTGGAATCGACCGCGAACTTACTCTAGAAACCAGAACCAGTCTCATTGATAAACATCTGCCCGGAACCAAAAAAGCCCAAAGCGAACTTGAAGGCGAAGGAATTGTCCATCTGTTTAATGATAGAGAAACAATGGAAAGAGTCGCTGCCGAAATCAAGAGTAGAGGGGAACCCACAGGAGCGGACGATCCAGAGGACAATTATGAACGTTATGGATTATTCTTTTTAGAACCAATTGGTTATATACTAAAAGTAGACGGTACTAGGATACCACTAGAATACGGTGAAATAAAAATTAAGAAAACCACAGGTAAATATCATGTCATACCTCGCACCAGACCCCGTACAAGCTACTAAAATAAGTCAAAAATCCGAGCAAGAGATTGAGTGGGAGTTTGCCGAAATCTGGGCTGACACTCTGATATCTCCTCCTTATATCCTGATGCTAGTCAAGGAAAAATCAGGGAATTTTTGCATTCATAATCCGGCACAAAACTATAAAATTATTTTTTCTAGTGATAATTACGAATCTGCTAAAATGTGGCTACTCGAAGATGAATACGAGCGTTTGAATAGTCGCATTTTACAAGAAGTATGAAGAGATTTCACTAAAATGTTGCCGATCAACTCAAGTGGGACTTACCTCCAAGCGAAGATTTAGCAGTAGAGGGGTGAGATTACAAGGCATTGTGATAAACTAATAGTTATAGTCTATATATATTCCCTATGACTAACCAGCGCCTAGAATCCTTCCAAACAGCATTCCAGAATCTTCAGTTACTTCCTTTGGTCACAATAGAGCAACTGAATAAATTTCATGTGGAATATGGCACTGAGATTTTAGAAGAATTGGAGCATTTGGTTGAAGATTGCTCGCCAGACAATAACAAAATCATTTTTACGGGGCATCGTGGGTCAGGCAAATCGACATTGCTTGGTCAATTTTGCCAGAACACGCAGAATCGCTACTTTGTCGTGTTCTTTTCAATCTCTGACCTGATTGAAATGTCAGATGTGAATCATGTCAACATTTTGTTTGCTATGGCAGTAAAGCTTATGGAAGCAGCAGAAGAACGCCATATCAGAATCGGTTCTAAAACAAAAAAAGCTTTTTATCAGTGGTTTAGTAAACATACTCGAACAGAGGGAAGTTCAATTGATTCTAGCATTGAGCTAGAAACGAGTGGAGAAGCTGGTGTAAATGCTTTATTTGTGAAATTTTTTGCCAAGTTGAAAGCAAATTTGAAAGTCAGTTCTGTGATTCGTGAGGAAATTACGATTGAGTTTTCGAGACGTATTTCCGACTTGATTGATCGGATTAACGATATCGCTAGCGCGATTCAAGCGGGGTGCGGGCAAGAAGTTTTGGTTGTGATTGACGATCTTGATAAACTCGATCTAGAGATTGTCGATCGTGTTTATCGAAATAATATCAGTGCGTTGTTTCAGCCTCAATTTCGGATTATTTATACAATGCCAATGGCAGCGACACGAGATCTGTCGTTGCGAGGAATTATTCATAATGCCACCAATAATAAGATTCAATCCATGTGGGCGACAAAGTTGTTTCCGCGTGGAGAAGATAGAGTTCCAAATGCCTCTCCTGTCGCAGAAGCGGTAAAAGTATTTGAGGAAATTCTTTACAAGCGAATCCCCAAGCAGTTGATTGAACCGGAAGCAACTCAGATGATGATCGTCAAAAGTGGTGGTGCATTACGAGAATTTATTCGCTTGGCTAGTCAGTGTTGTGGGTTATGTTTGAAGCAGTTACGTCGCACACCAGACAAGCAAGATTTGATAATTACGTCTGAGATTTTGAAAAATGCTATTAAAGAATATCGGATTAATTTAACAGAACCCCTTGGAGAAAACCGCTATCAAATTCTAGTGAATGTCTACGAAAATTATTTACCAAAAGATGGGATGGATCAGGATTTCCTAGATTTATTGCACACGCTCTACATCTTAGAATATCGCAATGACGATTTGTGGTTTGGAGTGCATCCAGTAGTTCAGGAAATATTGCAGCGGCGTGGACTAATTGGATCGGAGGGGTAAATGCTCAACACTGAGATCGTGGACGATAAATCAATCAATGAGGATAGTTACGATGGCCTTGTCTCTTTAATTGAAGCAAGTCAAGGTGTATTATCATTGTTGATTGCTTCCTGTAAACCGGGATATTTTCAAACCCAGATTATTAATCGTTACGAAGCGGAACTTGCTCCCAATATCCCCTGTTATCGAGTGGTGTTGAATCAAAAAGAACCTAGCCTGAGATCGGGGTTGGAGCAACTTGTCAAAGATAACCCAGAGTTAAAAGCGCCCCAGGCATTAGCCGCAATTAGTGTAACGGGTACGGAGGCTTTAAGGGATAGTGTGTCACAAGCTGACTCTAACCATCAGTCCGAGTTAAGCCGTTTTTTCGGCTATTTGCAATGGACGCGGGAGGGGTTGCGGGAGTTTCCTTTTCCGATCGTACTTTGGGTAACACCAAATATTCTGAGTCGCTTGAGTCTGGAAGCACCGGATTTTTGGAGTTGGCGGAGTGGCGTATTTCGATTTGTGTCGCCTGCGCTGCAAGAAACGGGTGTGGTTAACCAGACTGGGGAAAGTTCTCTGCTGATTGAGCCAGAGAGAAGACTGAGTTTACCCCTAGATGAACTGTTAGAACAGGTTGAAAATCTGGAGCAACAAGCTAGAGAAACTCCTGCATTAGCAACCATATACAATCGAGTTGCTAATGCTTATGCAAATCGGGTAAAGACGCGCCAAGCACAGGATTATTCACAGGAAAGGAGTCTGGCAATTGATTTCTTCCATAAGTCGCTCGCTTTACAGCAAAAATTGAATTTACTTAGGGCGCAATCAGACACTTTGTTAGGGCTGGGCGATCTTTACTATACTACTGCTGACTATTCTCGAATAGTCGGTTCGCGGGCGGATAATCTGGAACGGGCAATCGCATTTTATGAGGCTGCTTTAACAGTTCGTACCCTTGAGGATTTCCCTGAACAATGGGCAGCGACTCAAAATAACCTAGCTAATGCCTACAGAAACAGAATCAACGGTTTGCGGGCGGATAATCTGGAAAGGGCGATCGCATTTTATGACGCTGCTTTAACAGTTTATACCCTTGAGGATTTCCCTGAAGATTGGGCAATGACTCAAAATAACTTAGCTAATGCCTACTTATACAGAATCAACGGTTCGCGGGCGGATAATCTGGAACAGGCGATCACATTTTATGAGGCTGCTTTAACAGTTCGTACCCTTGAGGATTTCCCTGAAGATTGGGCAATGACTCAAAATAACCTAGGAGAAGCCTACAGAGACAGAATCAAGGGTTCGCGGGCGGATAATTTGGAACGGGCGATCGCATTTTATGAGGCTGCTTTAACAGTTCGTACCCTTGAGGATTTCCCTGAAAAATGGGCAATGACTCAAAATAACCTAGCTATTGCCTACAGAAACAGAATCAACGGTTCGCGGGCGGATAATCTGGAACGGGCGATCGCATTTTATGAGGCTGCTTTAACTGTTTATACCCTTGAGGATTTTCCTGAACAATGGGCAATGACGCAAAATAATCTGGGAGAAGCCTACCGCAAGAGAATCAAGGGAGATAAAGCAGAGAATATCGAACAGGCGAAAAAGTGTTATGAAAATGCTTTAACAGTTAGAACTCTTGAGGATTTCCCGCAAGAGTATACAGAAACTTTGTTTAATTTAGGTAATCTTGATCGAAGCAACCAGTAAAGGCAATTAGATGATGATACCTACTCCTCTGCCATTACAACAGTAGAATTTTTAAAGGGTTAAATTCATTAATCAATCTCAACCTACGCACCCCAAAAAAAGAAACCGGGTTTTTCACCAAATCTGCCATTTCCACGCAGTATCTTCGCAAAAAACCCGGTTTCAGAACTCTCAGGCCCAAGTCCTATTAGTGACTGTGCCCGTGCCCGCCATGAGAATGCCCACCGTGAGAATGACCATGATCTCCATGAGAATGCCCATGATCTCCATGAGAATGTGCATGATCCCGAACAACCAAATTCGGATTTACCGCGATCGCACTTTCACTCAACAACGCTTCAATCTGCGGATTAGCCCACTCAGCCGCCATTTTCAAGAACTCAGGACGATCGTTCACGCAAGGCAATTTGCGGTAAGTTACACCTTTACGCTGTTTCTGCAAAGACTCAATAACGTGGTCAACATCTAACAAAGTTTCGTGATTTTCCGTCGCAAATCCGATCGGCATAAACACGATCGCAGTTGCACCCAAATCAATCAAATTCTTCGCAGCCAACGTCGCATCCGGCTGAGTCCACTCGATCAGCGGCGTGTCATGGTTCAGCCAGCCCACCGAAATTAAAGGATAGCGATACATCAAACGTTCCCGCACGCGATCGAACAAAGCCTGACTTTCCACAATACCCGAAGTAAAACCCTTCGCCTTGTGCGGACAACCGTGATTCATCAGCACAATCCCAATCTGAGAAGGCAAATGCGCCACAGCCAAATCGTTCTTAATTTCCTCTTCCACCATATCAGCCATTAGCTGAATGTAAGCCGGTTCATCGTAAAAAGAAGGAATGTAGCGCTGTCCTTTTACCCAATGTTCTTTGCCATCAAAGGTTTGTACTAAAGCTTTATTCACCTGTTCGACTGCAATGCCGCTGGTGAAAACAGAATCAACTACCAACAGCGGATAAATCAGAATTTTGTCAAATCCTTCTGCTTGAATTTGAGGGATTACTTGTTCCGGCAAAAACGGCGCGCAAAAGTTAAAAGCTTTGAACACTTTTACTTTCTCGCCCCATTTTTCCTGCAAATTCTTTTCAATCCCGGCGCGCTGCTGTTCAAAAATTGCATTGTGCGGCGAAACAAATTGACCGTGTTGGTGACTCCACTCGTGCAAGTCAAAAATTGCTAAAATCTTCGCCAGCGGCGGATAAATCCAAGTGGGTACCGGCGCGAATTTGGCGGTAAGTAAATTTAAAGCTTGTTCGTTGTAGTTGGCAAAATCGTCGTAGCTTTCGACTTCGCCGTAACCCATCAGCAAGACTGCAACGCGATCGTTACTTGCAGGTGCAGCAGATGTTTTTAACTCAATTTTTTCTGGAGAAGCAACCACTTTGTATTCCTCAATTTGAATGTTTTTGACTTAACCCGCAATATTGCAAGGGGTTAAAACCTCTGCCGGACTGCCGGACAGGTCTGTTAAGTTTTATGTTTTCTTAAGACTTTCTCACTTTGCCTCAAATGCCAGCGGTTTGGAGCGTTCCCAGCGTTAAATTTGGGGGGATACTCTTCAAATAGCACTCTGTTGTAAGTTTAACATCCTATCCCCCCGCATGGTATATAATTTATTAGGTATACAATAACGTAAAGTTATGTTAAGCTTATAACTAATATTATTCAAGCACGATGAGACTGGTAATTTGCCCCGGAATCCACGACCCAAAGCTAACCGATCGCTTCCTAGCGGGACTTTCGGAAGTTTGGGGAGACGAATGTCCTCGGCAAAATACCCAAACTTCCTACCCTGTTAAGATTTTTCCCGCTCATAAACATCCACCTTTTTCGGCGCTTGACATTTTGCACTTTTTATGCAGTCAGGAATTGGCTGGAGAAAGTCTAGTATTTATCAGCTTTTCGGCAGGAGTAGCGGGGGCGATCGGGGCGGCTTGGATGTGGCAGCAACTAGGCGGCAAAGTCGGGGCATTTTTTGCCCTAGACGGCTGGGGAGTACCCCTGGGGGGCACTTTTCCCATCCACCGCATCAGCCACGATAGCTTCACGCACTGGAGTTCAGCCATTCTCGGCAGCGGTGGAGATAGCTTTTACGCAGATCCAGCTATCGCACATTTGGATTTATGGCGATCGCCCCAAACGGCAAAAGGCTGGCACATCAGCCACACAGCCGCCGGCACTGAGACAGCCGCACCCACAACCGCAGCAAAATTTTTAGTCCACCTATTGAAACAGTACGGAGTCCAATCAGTTGTTTAATTTAGATTTAGTATCATCTGCGATCGCACCTATTGTCACCGTTTCCAGCCTAGAAAATTCTGTCACTTCTGACAAAACCAACAGCATCAAACAGTGGCTAATATTTAGCGCCTCAGCATTCTTAGTCTCAATTCCCGTCTTCGTGCAAGCACCTTTAGTTAGATTATATCCAACTATCAGCTTGCTTTCCACAATTCCCTGGTTCGTCCTCAGTTTAGTGCTAATTTTTCGCCCCAAAACCCAACTGTGGGGAGATTTATTATTAGGATTTGCCGGATGTTGGCTGGCAGGTTCCATCTATTGGGGCTGGTTTAGATGGGAACCTATTTTACATCTACCTATAGAAGCAATTGGCTTGCCTTTTGCTGTTTGGTGCTTGAACAAATCCTGGGGAAAAGTTGGCAGTTATTTTTACTTGGGCTCCCTATTTGGCACGGCTATTACTGATTTATATTTTTATTTAACTGGGTTGATGCCTTACTGGCGCAAAGTCATGCACGCAGAACCGGAATTCGCGATGCCGATTTTTCAAAGTGCGATCGGGCAAATTGACACTCCTTGGGGCATAAGTTGCGCTTTAGTTTTAATCGCTGTGTTGCTAACAGTGGGTTTGGTGAGTTTGCGCGACAAGCAATTGCACTGGCGCGCCTTCAGCGGAGCAGTTTTGAGCACGCTTTTGGTGGATGGTTTGTTTTGGCTGGCTGCTTCTGCTGTTTGAGATTTTTGGATATTTTTGACCGCAGATGTGGGCGGATTGACGCTGATTGACGCTGATTTTTTGATGAATCATTTGTAGTTCTGTTGTAGAGTGCGTCAGTTTTCGGTTTTGTAGAAAAAATTTTGGTTTCTCAACTGACGTACCTTACTTGTTGTGGCTAGGTATTATATTTTTTATTATCCCCCTGTTCGCTTGATATAAGTCACAGGATAATCAGGATTAGTTGGATTCCTGATTAACTGCTGATTCTTACAATCCACGAGCAAATCTAACTTCTCCAAAACCACCTGACCAATTAATACCTCATCACCTGTCACCAGAGCATCCTCCGTAGTCCTGCGTCCATCAATTTCAATTAATATAGCCTCCGTTACTCCTACTGTGTCTTGACGACCATCGGCATACTTAACAGCCTGCTGTCCTATAATCCGCAAACCTAGCTGCTGCAAAATTTCTGCTGAAATTACTAGGTAAACCGATCCTGTATCGACTAGAGCTTCTGTTTCACACTCGCGCAACAGCCGAGGCGCGAGCAATCCGCGACTAATTAGAGCTTCATCTATGGCATTTGTCAGCTTTACCTGAGTCTTAACTGCCCCCATATTCTTGATTCCATCCAATTCTAATTTATTTAATTCTTTCATAATAAATTGTCGGTGAATCTTTTTATGCTTACATTATACGAATTCTGCTAACCCAGACGCGATCGCCCCTGATTAACCCAGATTTTTTGAGATGAGTATTTAGCTTTAACAATTATGAGTTACAATCTAAAATCTAAAATCTAAAATCTAAAATCTAAAATTAAGCTCATGGCTTTTCTTTCAATTGGCGGTGTAGAACATTATTACGAGTGGATAACCGCAGACAACAGCGCCCAACCCAGCGGCAAACCAGTAATGGTATTTCTCCACGGCTGGGCAGGCTCGGCGCGCTACTGGGAAAGCACGGCGCGGGCTATTGCTGATGATTTTGATTGTTTGCTGTATGATATGAGAGGTTTTGGTCGATCGCCCTTACCGCCATCACCTCCTGAGTCCAGCTACGAACTCGAAACCTACGCCCACGACTTAGCGGAATTATTAACATCTCTGAATTTAAGCCGAGTCTTTCTGAATGCTCACTCCACAGGAGCATCTATTGCGACTTTATTTCTCAACCTTTACCCCGAAAAAGTAGAAAAAGCCATACTCACTTGCAGCGGTATTTTTGAATATGACGAGAAATCCTTCACCACCTTTCACAAATTCGGCGGCTATGTGGTCAAATTTCGCCCGTCTTGGCTGGCTTCTATCCCGTTTGCCGATCGCATCTTTATGGCCAGATTTCTCCGCCGTTCCCTCCCCACAGCGGTCAGTTTAGCATTTCTCAAGGATTTCTTAATGGCTGACGAGGAAGCTGCGATCGGTACAATGGTGACAGCAGTCAGCAAGAGAGCAGCCGAGGAAATGCCCCAAGAATTCGCACGGTTGAGTGTTCCCACGCTGCTTGTAGCCGGAGAGTTCGATCAAATTATCCCCGCCGTCATGGCAGAGCAAGCAGCCTCCCTCAGCAAAAAAGTAGAATTTGTTATAATTCCCAATACAGCTCACTTCCCAATGCTGGAGGATGCCACCACATATTTGCAGCTAATCCGAGACTTTTTGCCAGCAGTAGCTTAGCTGAGTTATAGTGCATCCAATGTACGATCGGACAAACAAGCTTTTATAGCCGTTTTTGCTCCGATCTTAATTTTTAGTTAATAATTTCTTAAAGCGAAAGGTGGTAATATGAACGACCTCGACCAATATTATAAAGTGCTGGGAATCTTGCCGGGAGCTTCCCGAGAAGAAATTACTCAAGCCTACAAGGATTTAGCGTTCATTTGGCACCCCGATCGCATCCCCAAAGATAATCCTAGACTACTACATAAAGCTGAAGAAAAGATTAAGGAAATTAATCAAGCTCGCGAACAATTGCGATCGATTCATCCCAGAGGTGATAATCAGAACGTTCAGCACAGAAATACTCAGCACAAACACACCCAGCCACAAAATACTCAGCAGCAAAAAACCCAGCAGCAAAATACTCAGCAGCAAAACACCCAGCAGCAAAATACTCAGTACAGAAACACCCAGCAGCAAAACACCCAGCAGCAAAATACTCAGTACAGAAACACTCAGCAGCAAAACACCCAGCAGCAAAATACTCAGTACAGAAACACTCAGCAGCAAAACACCCAGCAGCAAAACACTCAGTACAGAAATACTCAGTACCAAGACAGTCAGCAACAAAACACTCAGTACAGAAATACTCAGTACCAAGACAGTCAGCAACAAAACACTCAGTACAGAAATACTCAGTATCAAGACAGTCAGCAACAAAACACCCAGCCGTCGCCAGCAACACCAAAAGAGCCCCGCTACTATTCCGAGCCCTCTTCAGGAAAATATGCTGGCAATTATGCGGGAAATTATGGTGGAAACTCTTCTGCA
Source organism: Microcoleus sp. A2-C3 (assembly GCF_036706065.1). Lineage (NCBI taxonomy): Bacteria > Bacillati > Cyanobacteriota > Cyanophyceae > Oscillatoriales > Microcoleaceae > Microcoleus > Microcoleus sp. A2-C3. Next base: position 195,704 of record NZ_JAUBVX010000001.1, read on the forward strand.
AATCCGACGGGGCCCTATTCAGATACCTCCCGCTACCAATCGCCGCAGCCATCTCCGTCTTACCGCCAAGCTGCGCCACAAGCTCCAGATTTAAGCGGTTCCAACTTCAAAGGAGCTGCGTTAAAAGAAAAGGATTTTTCAGGGAGAAACTTGAGCAATGCCAACCTGAGTGAAGCTGATTTAAGCGATACTTTTCTGCACAACATCAACCTCACAGGTGCGAATTTACAAAAAGCTAACTTGTTTAGAGCTAACCTGTTAGGAGCTTGTTTGATCAATGCCAATTTGAGAGAAACTAATTTAATCGGAGCCGATTTGAGTGGTGCAGACTTGAGCGGTGCGGATTTAACAGGTGCTAAAATCGGTTATGGCGATCGGGTTATGGTAAAACTCACGGGAGCTAGATTAACAGGTACAATCTTGCCCGACGGTACGGTGCACAATTAAAGGATTAAGTTTTTTGTCACTTCTACAGGCAAAAATCTGCCCAGGGCGAATTTCCCCTCCAAAATTATATTATGTCCCCTAGAACAACCGCAATAAAATTGGTTTGTAGCGAGGAATGCAAGTCCTCTGAACTTGAAGAGGACTGGCATTCCTCACTACAAACTTATAGCGTTTACGTTACTTGACATAATAAAATTTTCCACATTTAACTTTTGCACGCTTCAGTATTACCTTACAACGTAAGCCCGGCGAGAAAACCGCTAAAACCCGATCGCAGATCGAAACCAGATTAAAATTAGGTTGACATTAACTCTTAAATTCCCATGCGTATTTGGCAAGCCGATTTCTACCGCCGCCCTCTCCGAGACGAAACCGGCAAACCATTGTGGGAACTCCTCATCTGCGACTGGGCACAAACATTTCAATTTAGCGCTCTTTGTCGCCAGTCAGAAGCAAACTCTAATTGGCTAGCCGCCCAATTCCAGCAGCAAGCACTAACCCAGAAATTGCCCGACATAATTCAAGTATTTAGGCCTCAGTCTCTCGGTTTAATCGAAGCTGCGGGCAAAGTTTTGGGTGTCAAAGTAGAAGCAACTCGGCGCACTGCGGCTTTGAAAACCCTGCTGCAACAACGCGCCCAAGAATATTCGAGTTTGCCTAATTATACAGGTGAAGCTTATCGGGCGATCGCCCTTGACACACCACCACCCCTTCCCCTACCCGAAAACCTGTGGGGCGATAGCTGGCGTTTTGCATCCCTACCCGCCGGCGACATCGCAGAAGCCTTCGCAGGGCGTCCCCTGCCAATATTAGAAATGCCAGAATTGCTGTTACCGCTGAATTTGGGCTTAGCCTCCACAGTACCCGTACCGGGAGTTGTGATTGACGGCGGGCGACAGTCAATGCGCTTAGCTAGATGGCTTCAGGAAGCCAAACCCTTCGCATTGAACTATATCGCCGGAGCTCCCGACGGATTAATTTTGGAAGCTGGATTAGCCGATAGATGGGTTGTCGCGACTTTTGAAGATAGCGAAGTAAAAGCCGCCGCCGAAATTTACCAACAGCGCAAGCAATTAAGTAAAGGATTGCATTTCTTATTAGTCCAGCCCGATGATACTGGCATGACTTATACAGGCTTTTGGCTGCTGAATTTTAATTCCTAATAGTTAATGCCGAATCCTAGACATCCGCAGCTAGTAAAACTTTAACAAAACGATCGCCCTTTCTAGCTGTGGACAAATGAAACTATCGGAGATTATCTTATTTTTTATTTCAAAACTCGATCGCCGAAAACAGATTACCGCCCGAACTTTCGTCGCAGCAGATACAGACTCAAACACAAATTTTTAAAGTTAATCTATTCCACAACCAGAATCAATCCATCTTGGATTCCCTGATGCACTCGGTTAATCTGACACCTATCCTTCTCGTTGAGACGGGTTGTCGAAAGCATTGCAGACTTCAGCAGCCGCCTGTCGAGAGGCGTAATTTGGCGGAAAGCAAAAATTCGTTGGACGATCGCCTCGATCGCGATTTTGGGTACACTAGCAGAACTGACTGTCATTCTTTTAACACCTTAAAAATAGATCACAGAACTCTGTACCTTTATTTTTAAAGATTTCGTAAAGATACGTTGTGATTAAGATCATACTTATTTTGTGACAATACAGTGTGTTTACCGTAACAATTGCCATAAAAATTAAATTATCTTTACGCAAACTTAACAATGGCCCGATAGAATCACTAAGTAAAACTCAAGCAGAGAGTCAAATGGCACAGGCAAAAATCGGCATTATCGGCGGCAGCGGTTTATACAAGATGGAGGCCCTCAAGGATGTTGAAGAGGTGAAAATCGATACACCTTTTGGCGCGCCATCTGATGCAGCCATTGTGGGAACATTAGACGGTACGCCCGTCGCATTTCTGGCAAGACATGGCCGCAACCACACCTTTTTGCCCTCAGAAGTCCCTTATCGGGCAAATATTTATGCGATGAAGAGTCTGGGAGTTGAGTATTTAATCTCAGCGTCGGCGGTTGGTTCCCTCAAGGTAGAGGCCAAACCTTTAGATATGGTAGTACCAGATCAGTTTATCGATCGCACAAAAAATCGAGTTTCTACATTTTTCGGAGAAGGAATAGTCGGTCATATCACCTTTGGCGATCCGATTTGCGGGGAATTGGCTAAAGTGTTAGTAAGTGCGATCGAATCCTTGAACCTGCCCGACGTTTCCTTGCATCGCGGCGGCACCTACGTCTGCATGGAAGGCCCCGCATTTTCCACCAAAGCAGAATCAAATCTTTACCGCAGTTGGGATGCAACAGTCATCGGGATGACAAATTTGCCCGAAGCAAAATTAGCCAGAGAAGCCGAAATTGCCTACGCAACTTTAGCATTAGTCACCGATTACGACTGCTGGCATACCGAACACGACAGCGTAACCGTAGAAATGGTAATTGCCAATTTGCACCGCAATGCTGAAAATGCTCAAAAAGTAATTCAAGAAACTGTGCGGAGGCTAACCGAAAATCCTCCTGTTTCTGACGCACATTCAGCTTTGAAATATGCAATTCTGACTCCGCTGGACAAAGTGCCGGCCGCAACTAAGGAGAAAATGGGTTTGTTGTTGCAGAAATATTTGTAAGTTCCTAAAAGTTCTACGAAACCTGGTTTCTCGCTACTTACAAAGTCTGGGTACACGCTAATCTCAGAAACCGGGTTTCTTGCTAGATTTTTCATACTCCAGCGAAATCATTCGGAGAAACCCGGTTTCTCGCTACTTACAAAGTCTGGGTGTACGCTAATATTAGAAGCCTGGTTTCTTACACCTAATCTCAGAAACCGGGTTTCTTTCTAAATTTCTTGTACTGAACCGAAATTATTCGTAGAAACCCGGTTTCTCACTATCCACCATGTATTAATTTATCAACTGCTTAAAGGCATCGTGTTCGCGAAGTTTTTCTAAATCAGCTTCAGTTTTTGCCAACTCTTTGCACAAATTAGGATTGAGATTCACTGCGCGGTTTAAATTTTCAATTGCTAAATCAATTTGGCCTTGGAGCGCATAACATCGGGCTTTATTGTACCATATTCTGTAAAAGTCAGGTCGAATTTTAGCAGCATTGTCGTAGGACTCGATCGCCGCTTCGTACTTTTGCAATTTGGAGAGTGCCACGCCTCGATTATTCCAAGCGTCAGTATAATCGTTTTTGACTTGTAGAGCTTGATTGTAAGAAATGACTGCTTGTTCGTACTCCTGCATTTTGGAAAAGGCAACGCCTCGGTTGTTCCAAGCGTCGGCATAATCGGGTTTGGCTTGGATGGCTTGTTCGTAACAGCCGATCGCCTCCGGGTACTTCTGCAACTCCAATAATACCACGCCTCGGTTGTTCCAAGCGTCGGGATAAGTCGGGCGAATTGTGGTAGCTTGTTCGTAGGATGCGATCGCCTCTGGATACCGCTGCATTCTAGTCAGCACAACTCCCCGGTTGTTCCAAGTATCGGCTAAATCCGGCTGAATTTGCAGTGCTTGATTGTAAGCACTGATCGCATCTTCATAGCGGTTTTCAAAGAAACAAGCATCTCCCTGTTTAGCATAGTCATCCGCCGTCAATAACTGTTGATAATTGCCGTAGTTAACCGGAGCAAATTCTTGAATTTGAGCATCCGGCAACAAAAGGTCTGTTTCTACATCCGCTGGGTGACTTTGGTGTTGAATTTCGCCTAAGATACTTTCAGCATCAGAAATTAATAGTTTTAATTGAGAGATGGTATCATAGTGGAGACTTTCGATTTCTTGGCGAGCAATTGTTGTCTGCTTTGACAGTTTGCTCCACAGAAACCAAACACCGACTCCGGCTGCTGTCGGCAACAAAGTTAAGGCAATTACCAACCCGTTGAGTAGTACCGCCGTGCGCCCAAAAGCGATGTCAACTTCTTCTTGAACTTGATCGCGAATTTCGTCTTTCAGTTGCTGCTGGGGCAATTCCTGCGTAACCAAGAGTGCCGCCCTCGGTTCTGACGCAGAAACGGCACTGGCGCAGACTAGAATAGTCAAAAGGGCGATCGAGCTAATACTTGTTCTAAAAATACTTGACAAACGCATTGCCTTAGTGATACGCACCTGATTTGCGATTTTCATATGTCAAGAGAGATGCTGGTAAACATGATCTCAGCCTAGCCGATTTGTTCAAAAACTATTAAATACAGGATATCTGTTGTGCAGCCTGCTCCGATTAAGTGTTTGACGCAAGAATTGCTAGACGAAGTTGCAGCTTCCTCCCGCAGCAGTCCCCGCGGGCGACAAAACTACAATTTCCACGATTTGACGGAAAAGGTGCAGCGGTTTGTCAACGTGCTGCAAATGGGTACTTACGTGCGCCCTCACCGACACCTGCGCGCGCCCTCCGTTAACGGTTTTGAGTTTTTTGTGGTGATTCAAGGAGAAGTGGGTATTCTGATTTTGAACGAAAATGGTCAAATATTGCGATCGTTGCGAGTTAGCGCTAGCGGGCCCACTCGCGCTGTGGAACTTCCAGAGGGTACTATTCACACCCTGGTAGCCTTGGTACCGGATACCGTGATTTTGGAGTTCAAGGAAGGGCCTTATGAGGTGGCGGCGGATAAAGACTTTTTGCCCGATTTTCCGGCTGAGGGTACTGCGGCGGCGCGGGAATTAGTCCTGATTTGGGAAGCGGAATTTAAATAAGAAGGAAGTTCGGCAACGGATGTAACGGATAGAAGATACTTATTGCATAATTCTTTGATTGATGCAGAAACCGCAGATGCTAGGCAGATAGACGCAGATAAACGCAGATAATTTCAAGATATTTATGCCCCATGCCCCATGCCCCATGCCCCATGCCCCATGCCCCATGCCTAATCATTAATGAATCTAATTGTTGTCATCCGATTGTATAAATCTGGGGCGGTGCGAATGATTTTTCTTAGAAGTTCATCCGTCACCCAAAAGACGACGGGAAAGGCAAATTTTTTGCTAAATTCGCTGCATACTAGGTTGGTCGAAGTCAGCAATCGATCGATCGACTCCACTGACTCCAAACCGAGGATCATTAAAGCTGGAGGCGGTTCGTCGTCTACGAATGCTGCGATTGTCGTGTAGAGAGATGTCGCCGATTTTGGCACAAATAGTGGCTGCGGTTTCTGGGTACAAGTTGCTTGTAGTCGATCGACTATTTGCTGCCGCAATTCCAGGGAGTTGCAGTTGACTAAAACGAAAGAAAAGTAACCTTGGGAAAGACGGAGCGCCCGAATTAACGTTGAGAACGACCGCTCGTTATATTTGGCTAAGTCGTACCTCGCTGCATCGTTTTTATCTGTATTTTCTGAGCTGTTTTCGACAAACATAAATTGCAGGTCTGTTCTCTAGTTTTAGGGGTTTTCTATCTTAAATGCTGTTTATAAAGAAAATATGAAGGTGGAACAAAAAAAAATGATAAATATTCCGGCGATTGTAGCACTGTTTGAAATTAACATCAATAGTGCGATCGACTAATTTTGCTGCACCTGTACGCAACCCACCTGTTACGCTTAAACTGAATGATCAAATCTAGTTAAGAATACAAACAACTCACCGGGAATTTTCAGCCAGCGGCAAAGTAAACCAAAAAATTGCCCCAGCACCGGGACTGCTAATTACCCCAATTTCCCCGCCGTGAGCACCAATAATTTGCCGACAAAGATATAAACCCAAACCCAAACCGACGGAGTGTCTGGATCGATCGCCCCTAACGTAAAGGTCAAACAGATGTTCGCACTGTTCCGGCAATATTCCCACGCCGTCATCTTCTACTGTACAGTAAATCATACTACTTGGGAAATTGGGGATTGGGAATTGGGAATTGGGAATTGGTAATCGGTAATCTTGCCCTGAGCGAAGCCGAAGGGTGGTAATCGGTAATTTCTCTATGTCCTGTTTCGCTTCCTTTTGATTTATAATTAATTTTTCCGCATTTATAACTTGAGCGGAAACCGTTAAATTCAATCCAGGCAGATTGTGCTTCAAAGCATTAGCAATTAAATTAGAAAACACGCGCCACAACTGAGTCGTGTCAGCGTTCACGGCGGGCAAATTATCAGGCAATAAATTTGTAAAAGTAGCTTGCGCCTCATTGATTAAAGGCTCCAAATCTGTGACCGTAGCTTCAACTAATGCCCTCAAATCTACCCGATCGCAGTGCAGAACCAAACCGCGCAATTCCCCGGCGTGAACTTCCAACAGCGAATTTATCAACCGCAATTGCTGCTCGCTACCTTGAATCATCCGCTCCAAAATAGAACGGGGAATTGCGATCGAATCCCCTGTTTTCGTCTGCCAATTTTTCAGCACCATTAACATTCCCGCTACCGGGTTGCGCAAGTCGTGAGAAAGAGCGTGAATAAACACCCGCAGCGATTCTTGTGCCTGTTTGCGCTGCGTGATATCCTCAATCAAACCCTCATAATAAAGCACGGAACCGCTGCTATCTCGTACCGCCCGCGCTTTCTCGGAAATCCAGACAATACTGCCGTCTGAGCGATAAATTTGCGACTCAAAATCCGAGACTGTGTTACTTCCGGCGATCGATCGCAAAAACTGATTTCTGCGAACCGGATCGACATACAACTGCCGCTCGATATCAGTAAACTTTGCCGTCACCTCTTCGGGAGAATCGCAGCCGTAAATCCGCGCCAAAGCTGGATTAGCCGTAATATAGCGGCCGTCGGGAGTGCTTTGAAAAATTCCCTCGCCAGCATTCTCAAAAATGCTGCGGTACTTCGCCTCCGCCACCTCCAACTGCTGGTAAGCAGATTCCAACTCACGCCTGGTACTAAACTCTTTCCGTTGCAGACATTCGTACCAATAAACCGACAAATCGCAAATCAAACAAAACCAAAACAAATATAAGTACAACCCGGTCAACTTAAAAGGAGTATACTTAGCAAAACTTAGATTTAAAACCAAATTTATCCCGACATGGCAGCACAAAACGCCTAGTTGAGAAATTAGGTGAAGTCGCCAGCGGACGGGCATCAGCGTAGCTTGGATCAGAAACGCTAAACTCCAGGTAAAAATTGGTAATTCCCCGGCTTGTGCGACAGCTAGCCCAAGCTGTACAACCAGCGTCAGCGACCACGAAAAACCCAAAAATAGCAAACCGGGATAGCGCTGTCCGAAGGAGGTTTTTTGCAACACAAAACAGGTCAATAAACCCAATTCTACAGCAGCGCTCGTGTACAAATAAACACTTTTAAACTCTTGGTGAGCGAAGAATCTTTCGCCCAGAAAATAGACAGTTATTGTGAAGGCAAAAAAGATGGCAATTGCGACAGCAGGGCGCAGCCGATCTCGGAGGAAGCGATCGCGCCACACTTCGTAAACCGTTAACGCCTGAACTGATTTTTCATGGCCTGGATAGTTCATAACTTAATGTAGGGTGCGCAGCACGTTAGCCCTAGATGTTGACAGCAGGTAGCGAAAACCAGAAAGTCGAGCCACCTCCGGGAGTGCTTTCTACACCGATTTCGCCGCCATGAGCTTTGATAATTTGCTTGGAGAGGTACAATCCCAAACCCAGCCCTGTTAATTGTGGGCTATTGGGGTCTTGAACGTAAAGTTCAAACAGAGATTCCCGCTGTTTGGCGCTGATTCCCACTCCATTGTCTGTTACAGTGCAGCGAACCATTTTTACGGTGACACCGGGCAATTTGCTGCCGATATTGCCAATTTGACTCTGATAGCGGGGCATTTGGCAACTGCCATCGAGGTGAAATTTGGCGCGGATTTTCTGTTTTTTCTGGTCGAGTATCGAAGTGCGATCGCCCTTTTCAAATATCCGGTTAGCGATACAGCGGGCGACGGGATTATTTTGGGATGTTAAAACCTGTAAATTCTCTTGAGCAATTAGCGCTTTTTCAACTTCAATCACCTCGGCTTTAAAAATTATATTGACTCCCGGATGATTGTGTTTGATCGCATTAGTCAGCAGATTTTCTAACACCCGTTGCAAGAGTTTACTGTCGGCATTAATTCGCGGCAAATTCGTCGGTATTTCCTGAGTTAAAGTTGCTTGATTTTTTGCCGATATCGGATCTAAATCGGCAATAATTGCTGAAGTTAAAGACTGCAAATGCAGCGGTTCGGGATGGATGAAAATACCTTTGACTTCGCTAGCATGAGCGTCGAGGAGGGAATTAACCATAGTCAATTGGTGTTCGCTAGCCTGCACGATGCGCTCCAAGATCGATCGCGAAACCGGAACATCCTGTGGACAATCAGATGCCGATTTGTTGAGCAAATTTTTCAGCAGGATTAACATTCCCATAACTGGAGTGCGGAGATTGTGAGAAACTGCGTGCAAAAATAGGTCTTTCAGGCGGTTGCTTTCTTGCAGTTCGTGCATTTTTTGCTGTAGTTGGCGGGTGCGTTCTTCCACTTGAGATTCCAAGTTGGCATTGAGATCTTTTACCTGCTGCAAAAGTTGGGCTTGCTGGAGGGCGATCGCCACTTGGGTAGCCAGTTTTTCTAATAAATCAATTTCAAATTCCTGCCACTGGCGGGGCCCAGAACACTGGTTGACGGCCAAGATTCCGAAAAGTTCATCGCCGAGGACGATCGGCACATTTAACGTCGCCCGAATTTGATAGTCGCTGTATAATTGGACAACTCGATCGCCCCTTTGCACCGTAGCAGTATCGCAGACAATTCGGACGCGGTTGTTAGCATAAAAAGTTTTCTGCTTTTCGAGGTGATTCTCGTCAGTGAGCAACAACCCCAAAATAGAACGGTATTGGACGACAGACTCAGCGACAATTTTACCGTACACCGGGCTAGGAAGATTTGCCCCGCCCGCGTCCATAATACCGATGAAAGCGCGATCGGCCTTAAAAAATTGCCGGACTTCGGCAACAGTAGTATTGAGAATTGCTTCGAGATCGAGGGATTGGCGAATTCGCAGGGCCATTTCTGAGAGCAGCCGATCGCGCTCGGAGGAAGCCCGCAAAGCAGCTTCCGCGCGGTGGCGTTCGGTAACATCTTGGACTGTGGCGGCGATGACGTTGGAGTTAATTGCCGACTGTTCGCAGACAGTGCGCTCGGAGCCGTCGGTGAGTACAATTCGATAGTTAATGGAATAGGGTTGGCGATCGAACATCGCTTGAGATTGCGATCGCGCCACCAATTCTCGGTCTTCTGGATGTACCGTCTGCAAAAAAACTTCTGGTGTTGGTTTAACAGTTCCCGGAGTCAAACCCAAGAGGCGATAAAGTTCATCCGACCACCGCAATTCGATATTAGATATATGATGTTCTGGGGATTCTGCGCAGTTTTCAATTGTGGCGACGGCGGCGCAATTTAAATCCCAATTTCCCAACTGAGCGATGCGTTGAGCGTTAGCTAAACTGGCTTCGCGATCGTGCAACAGAGCGGCCGTGCGGCGCACGAACTCCAGCGCTTGCTCGCGTTCAGCCACGGCGGCAGCCAACATCAGGGCCACAAGGGCGATCGTACCGGTAAAAGCTTGTAAGAATAAAACCGCCTGTTGCAAATTTTCGCTTTTGACCAGAAACGGGCCGCCTCCCTGCACAGCTCCCCAAATTGCGATATAAGAGACGATTGAATAAGCAAAAATCGCTCCCGGCTGACGAAATCGCAAAGCGGCCCAAACTATCAGAGGAAAAGGCAAATACTCCAGCGGATACAGAGCGCTCGCAGCTTGTGTTTTCGAGCAAAAAACCAGCCAGCTTACGCTTAGCAATAAAGTCAGCCATAGAGCTATTTCTGAATAATTTAAAAGTAAATTTTGCAGGTTGTAGCGATTTTTAATTCCCTGAAATTTGGACAAATAATTAGTAATTGGCAAGCGGTAATTTGCCCAGTTAGAAAATGCTAAGAAATTTGAAATAATTCGATCTTTTCTTGAAACATGAAAACTTTTAAAGGCGTAATTTAAAGTCAGCAGCACCGGTGTGACGATCAAGATTCCCATACCGTCTCCGAGCCACGTAGTCCACCAATTCCGAGAGAAATTGCTCCACTGATCCCAACCAAAAATGCACGTACCCAAATTGCCGAGGGTAGAACCGACCAAAGTAGACCCGATGACAGCGCCGGCTACCAAACCCACAACATCTCGCAGTCGATCGAGCTTAGTACAAAATCCGATGCGCCTCAACGCGGATTCCCCCACCAGCGCTTGCATGGTGACGCTAAAGGCCGATGTGACCACGACAGCCGAGGGTATACCGGAAGTAGAGTTTAACAGCACCGAACCGAGGGCAATTCCCGGCCACATCCGTCGCCCTTGTAGCAGCACTGCCGCCAAAGCAATGCCTGCGGGCGGCCACACGGGCGAGGCTTCGGCTTTCACCAGTCCCAGTACGGACGCTGCGAGTTTTCCGGTGACAAAGTAGGCCAGGGCCAGGATGCCGGCGGAAAGAAAGGGTCGAGTGCGGTGGTTGAGCAGTTTCATGGTTTGTGCGATCGAATCCTCCATTGCTACTCTTTAATTTAGGTGGCGAAAGGGCGATCGAGCTTCCTCCAGAGGAATCACCTGACTGGGGGAAGGGGAGAGGGGGAGATTGGGGGAGTGGGAGGGTCGGAAGAGGGGGGAGAGGGGGAGATTGGGAGATTGGAAGAGGGGGAGATTGGGAGAGGGGGAGATTGGGAGATTGGAAGAGGGGGAGATTGGGAGAGGGGGAGATTGGGAAAATCTTCCTTCTTCCTTCTTCCTTCTTCCTTCTTCCTTCTTCCTTCTTCCTTCTTCCTTCTTCCTTCTTCCTTCTTCCTTCAATTAAAATCCAAAACCCCGCTTACCATCGGGCTTAGTAGTCAGCCAATTAGTCTTTGCCATTGCCAGTTGTTCATCGCTAACTGTAGCGTCAGTCAGATTCGCGCCGCACAAATTCGCGCCCCGCAAATTCGCCTTACTCAAATAAGCGCCCGTCAAATCAGCACCTCGGAAATCCGCGCCTTCAAAATTAGCAGTGCTGCAATAAGCTTCAGTCAAATTTGCCGATCGCAAATTCGCCTTAATTAACCTCGCGTGGCCCAAATTCGCCCCCGACAAATCCGCTGCTTGCAAATTTGCCTTCACCAACCTAGCCTGATAAAAATTCCCCCCCGCCAACTGCGCTTTTGGCAATTGCAAACCCGACAATTCGCAGTCAGCAAAATCGCGTTTACCTTTAAAATATGCCGCTCGCAAGCTGTTGCTTTCCCACTTCACAACAGCTTTCGTTACCTTTGGCGGTGCTGAATTGCCGTTGGAAAATGCCGCAGTTCCGAAAGTTCTGCCGGACTCTGCCAGAGTCCGAGAAACTCTCGGCTGCATTCCCGTATTTCCCGATTGGGTTAATGAACTTCTAGCACGGATGCTTTGGTTCGATCGCAAATCTTGATTAATTTTGCTTTTCGACGACGACCACGAAGTAGCCTCACCGTTAAATATCGTCGCTTCTTCAATTGTGCGACTAGAGCCGTTAAATTGAGTTGCCAAGCCGTCGCAAAGGTCTGCGTCTTCAAATTGACCGTTCAGAGCTTTGACGACATCTGAGGCCGATTGAAAGCGGTGGCCTACCATCGGCTTGAGCATTTTCTCAAGAATCCGCGCAAAATTTGGGCTCACCTGAACGTGGGGCTGCCAAACAATTTCGCCAGTTACGGAATCAAAATCTAAATCCTTGGGCGACTTTGCTGTCAGCAAATACAAGCAAGTCATGCCCAAGGCATAGATGTCGCTGGCAAATATCGGCCGCAGCGCCATTTGTTCCGGGGGAGCAAAACTAAACGTGCCGACTGAAAATTTCGTGTTAGCGCCTTGGTCGGCGGGGTCTAATAATATTGTTTGGCTAACTTGGTCTTTCACCGCTCCGAAATCAATCAGAACTAAGTGATTGTCTTGACTGCGGCGAATAATGTTTGCGGGTTTAATGTCTCTGTGAATTACTCCTTGACTGTGGATATATTGCACCACTGACAAAATTTCTAATAGAAAATTTTTAACATCTGATTCGTTGAAACGCCCTGATTGTTTGACTTCTTGTTTCAAGGTCGAGCCTTTAACATACTCTTGAACTAAGTAAAATTGCTGTTCGGTTTCAAAATAATCTAACAGCCTCGGTACTTGCGGGTGGTCGCCCAGTTGGCCGAGGGTTTTCGCCTCTCGCTTGAATAATTCCCGCGCCATTTCTAAAACTCGTGGCGACGAACTACTGGGTCGCAGTTGCTTGACCACGCAACTCGGTTGACCGGGCAAAGAGATGTCTTTTGCCAGAAATGTAGCTCCAAAACCTCCTTGTCCTAACGGTTCAATGACTCGGTAGCGAGCGCGCAGCAATAACCGCGCACCGCAAGTCTGACACTGGAGAATAGAGTCAGGAGGGTTTTGAGGATGTGGACAGCCCGGATTTACGCAGTAGCTCATGTTGATTGAGTTTGCCTATATTTTTCTGATTTGGCCAGCGTCGCTCCACTGCACAAATTCCCTGAAACCGCTTCTGCTAGAAATACTTATCTATCAGTTGCTGGCGGGCCGTGCTGCGGCGTGCGAATTGGAATTGCACCTAAGTCTTTTATGCCGATATCTTTTCCCTATTTTGATTATGTCTCTGCTGTGAGTTTTTGCGGTAGATTATCCTTGAAAATAGTTTAAAGACTTGCTAAAGTTGCCCTTTTTTGTGTAAAGTCTTTCTAAACTTAGGTGCTTTTTGCGCTGTTAGATGTCTCTAGCATACCTCATTCTCTCAATGAGAATGTTACTCATGCCTCAGCAGCCATCGACCGAAAGGGCGATCGCTCGTTTTTGCTTATATGTATCACAATTGTCTTGACAAAATTTAACTAATGTGGTATTAAAAGCTTTCCGTAATAAATTCTGGGACTCAACAGTCGAAGCCCGACGGCGCAGGCTAATGACGAATAGCTACCGAGCACTGACAACTAACTACTGACAAAAATATGCGTATTTCTCTAAACTGGCTGCGGGAATTGGTCGATGTGACAATATCCCCAGAAGAATTAGCCGAAACCCTGACAATGGCCGGATTTGAAGTCGAAGAAATCGAAGACCGCCGTACTTGGGCCGACGGCGTAGTATTGGGCAAAATAGTCGCCTGCGAACAGCATCCCAACGCCGACAAATTGAGAGTTTGTCAAGTCGATGTCGGCAAACCAGAAGCCTTGAATATTGTTTGCGGCGCACCAAACGCCAGGGCGGACATTTACGTGCCCGTCGCCGTTGTCGGCACTTTTTTGTCAACAATTGATTTAAAAATTAAACCTGCTAAATTGCGCGGCGTTCCTTCCGAAGGCATGATTTGTTCCCTAGCTGAATTAGGCTTGTCGAAAGAATCCGCAGGAATTCACATTTTTGAGCTAGAAAATCCCGAATTAGGTAGCGATATTCGCCCGCTTTTAGGTTTGGATGATGTGATTTTAGACTTGACAGCAACTGCAAACCGTGCAGATGCTTTGAGTATGGTGGGCGTGGCGCGAGAAGTGGCGGCGCTGACTGGGGCGAGTTTGAGAATTCCCGCCGCCGGTGGTGTTGCAATTGAGGGTAAAGAAAGCCCCGGTTTAGCAGTAGAAATATCGGAACCGCAAGCCTGCTCGATTTACATCGGCACGGAAATTGCAGGTGTGAAAATTGCACCGTCTCCAGCTTGGTTGCAGCAGCGGTTGGAGGCGGCGGGAGTGCGGCCGATTAATAATGTAGTTGACGTAACTAATTACATTTTATTGGAATGGGGACAACCGCTGCACGCTTTCGATCGCGATCGGCTACAATCTTTCACAGGTAATTCCGATGTCAGCATCGGCGTGCGCTTTGCCAAAACCGGGGAATCCTTCAAAACATTGGACGGACAAAACCGCAATTTGCAACCGCAAAACTTGTTAATTACTGCTAGCGACAAACCCGTAGCCTTAGCTGGTGTAATGGGCGGGGAAGATACGGAAGTTCACGAAGGAACTCAAAATTTGGTCTTGGAAGCAGCGATTTTTGACCAAGCAACGATTAGGCGTTCTGCCCGCGCTCAAGGCCTCCGCAGCGAGGCATCGATCCGCTACGAACGGGGGGTGAATCAGGCGGCTTTGACGACGGCGTGCGATCGCGCTATTGCCCTAATTTTGCATTTGGCTGGCGGTGCTGCGACGGTGCAGAAAACGGCGAGTTCGGGGGAAGATTTGAGTTTTTCGCGGACGATTGAATTGCGTCTGGATCGCGTAAACTCAATCTTAGGACAATTGAAAAGAGGAGAAACGGGTGGTTCTGCATATCTGGAACCGGAGGAAGTGAAAAATATCCTCACAGCCTTGGGATGCGAAGTTGTTGCTACAGAAAAAGCACGAGTTTTTGCGATAACTGTTCCTGCTTACCGCTACCGCGATTTAGAAAGAGAAATCGATTTAATTGAAGAAGTCGCCAGACTTCACGGTTATGACAATTTCTGCGATACTTTACCCAGCGAAACAGAACCGGGTTATCTATCACCAGAATACGCGCAAATACGGAATGTGCGATCGGCTTTTCGGGCCGCTGGCTTAACAGAATTGATGCACTATTCTTTGGTAAAAACCGAGGGAGATAATCAAGTTGTGCTAGCTAATCCGCTGTTTGTCGAGTATTCGGCTTTGCGGACAGAAATGCTGTCGGGTTTGATCGATGCTTTTCAGTACAATTTGGAGCAAGGAAACGGCGCGCTTAACGGTTTTGAGGTCGGACGCATTTTTTGGAAAGAAGGGGATGTAAAGAAAGAAGCAGATGCCGTAGCGGGGATTATTGGCGGCGATCCGACTGTGTGGAAATGGCAGCAGGGCGGGCGCGATCGACCTTTGACTTGGTTTGAAGCAAAAGGTGTGCTAGAAAGTGTGTTTCAGGGCTTGGGTGTGATGGTGGAATATGCGGGGGATTCGTCTAATCCGCGCCTGCATCCGGGGCGCACAGCCGCGCTATCGTTAAACGGGAAACCGTTGGGAGTTTTCGGACAGTTGCACCCGCAATTGCAGCAGGAAAAGGGTTTGCCGGAACAGGTTTATGTGTTTCAATTAGATTTAGCGGTGCTGTTGGGTGAGTTAGGGCGATATACAAATTCGACTGGCAAATTCGCGGGTTATTCGAGTTTCCCCGCTTCTGACAGGGATATTGCCTTTTTTGCACCGATGGAGGTTCCGGTTGTGGAGATGCAAAGTGCGATGAAGAAGGCGGCTGGTAGTTTGCTTTCTTCGGTGGAATTGTTCGATGAGTATCGCGGCGACAATGTACCGGCGGGACAACGTAGTTTAGCATTTCGGTTGATTTATCGATCGGGCGATCGAACACTAAGCGAAACCGATGTCGAACCAGCCCAACAAAAAGTCCGCGACATCCTAGTCGAAAAATTCGGCGTTAGTTTAAGAAGCTAACTGTTCGTAGTGCGGACTGAAGTCCGCATTCAAGAAGGACTAAAGTCCTCACTACGAACCTAAATCCCAGGTTGGTAGTAAGGACTTCAGTCCTCAAAATTCAGACATAACATTAATAACTTAGTGGACGCAACATCTCCGATACAAAAAAAGAACAATCAGGAAATTGTAAAGGAGAAATACTCGCATCATCCCCCAGAATCACCCGACTTTGATAACCATCCTGACTCGGTTCTCGAAAAACATGAAGTTGCCGATTATTCACATCCAAAACCCAATAATCAGCAATCCCAGACTCAGCATAAATTTTTGCTTTTATACCGCAATCCGTTCTCAGAGTAGTATCAGCAACTTCAATAATCAGATAAATTTCTGAAGGAATTGGATGGTGGTCTTCATAGTAGAGTGGATCTGGTATAACTACAGAAATATCCGGTTCAGGTTCAGAGTAATTATTCATCCGAACCGGATCTTGCAGTCGCACAAAAACCTGCTGTCCTAAACGGTTATCCAGTAATATTTTCGTGCGTGCAATCGCCGCACCGTGGGCTGTTCCTTTTGCTGCCATCTTTACTATCTGTCCTGCCAGTAATTCTACCCGTTCATCTTCATCAAGAATACCAATTTCCGTCATCAGGTCATATTCTTGAACCGTCAACAGCCGAATATCCAATAAAGTCATAGCTTGCTCCTCTATGAATTTAGTAATATTATAGTATAAGTTATAATCAGTCCCGTACTCCGACTGAAGAAACCGGGTTTTTAGTCGAATCGCGGGTTATAACAAGGTCTTTTGGTAAAAAACCCGGTTTCTGGGCCCCGTGGGACTAATAATTTAAATAGCGATAATGTCAAACTTATGGAAGAATTAATGGAGTTGAAGGAGTTGCTACACCGAGGTAAGGTTGCAGAGGCTCTAGTGTTGGTGGAAGAATTGGAAGAAATGAGTAAGTCCGATAAACTTAATAAAATTTTTAGTTATGGGATTATTCTGCTACTGCATCTGATTAAAAAAGTTGCTGAAAACCGTACTACTAAGTCTTGGGAAACTTCGATTTTTAATGCGGTTAAGCAAATTCAACGCACTAACAAGCGACATAAAGCGAAAGGCACTTATCTCACGGAAGAGGAATTAGTCGAGACTTTGGAGGATGCCTATGAATCTGGGTTGAAGTCGGCGGCTTTAGAGGCTTTTGAAGGAATTTATGATGTCGAAGAAATTGCCAAGATGGTGAACCGAGATGATATTATGAAAATGGCGATCGGGTTGATTTTAGATAAACAACCTGAAATTTAGATTTTTTGAGAGGTTGACAGATATGACTAAATATGTGATGTGGGGAAGTTACTGCCCAGACGTTCTCGAAAAACGCGCACCATTTCGAGACGCTCATTTGGCTGGATTGGCTAAGCAGAAGGAATCGGGTGTATTAAGTGCGATCGGCCCCACCAAAGACTTAACTAAAGTTTTCGCGATTTACGAAGCCGCAGACGAAGCCCAAGTGCGAGAATTAGTTGAAACCGATCCCTATTGGGTAAATCAGGTTTGGACAGAATACGATGTGAAAGAGTGGATTCAAGCGTTTTGAACCTCTATGGAATTTAGGAATGATTTCGCAAGTCGGTACAAAAATAAATTTACTTGACTAAGAAATCAATATCGGCTATCATAGCTGAATTGCATAAGTTATCCAGCGGTGCGAGGAGGTTGCAGAGTGAATACCCTAAAAACGGCAGGCGGGAATTTAGTTGCGGTTGACTGTGGCGACTTATTGGACAAGATTCTCGAAGTTTTAGAGCAGTCGCCGACTCAGAATCCTTTTAAGATACATGGTAAGTGCGATCGGCTGCTCATCGACATTGACAGCATCGCCGAAGCAGTCGCAGGTTTGGGAGTAGAAAATCCTTTAGGTGCTTCCGAACGCGGTGCTCGTACGGCCACAGTCAACTTTACTCCCGGTTTCAAAGAACGCTTTCCAAGTCAAATTACCAAAATCAAAAACAGTTTAAAAGCTCGACTGGAATCTGCAATTAAGCAAGAAAATCAACAGTTTGACATCGAACAATTTGTTGTTAACTTAATCACAGATTTGCAAGATTTTCAAAGTCCTTCTGCCAGATTAGACTTTAGCTATCCCTTTGGCAACTATTCAGGGTTACAAAAGCAACGTTTGAGCATCACAAAAAATCCTAGCAGCAAAGAACTGCTAAAATTTCATAAACTAACTATCACCGTTGGTAAAACTAGCACATTTAATAACGAACTCAAACAAGGCTTAGAAAATTATATCAAATCTCAGTTTGCTAGCGCTATTGACAGCCAGCGGGAAGACTTAGATTTCATTCTTCAAGATTTAGAAGCAGATCCCAAATCAGACTTTTACAAGCTCAAAGAAATTGTAGATACAGAAACTATCGGCAAACTGAAAAAGCAAGCACAGATATGTTATTTAGAATTCCTGGAAGACAATCTTAGCACCAGCAATAACTCGTCAAATGCTGAGGGTATCATCTATTTACAAGACCTAATCCGGCGTCTCAAGCTCATTGATAAATATATCAGCAATCTCGAACAAGGCGACGGTCATTACTCGGTCAACTATGCGGGCATTGACATGAATTACCGAGATGCTTTTGCTCGTGCTGAATCCTTCGATATGCTGCCGATTATTCCCAAAATAGAAGGATATTTAGGAGAAACAAAAGACGAAAGCAAGGGAGATATTCAGTTTATTTTTGGACTAAAGCTCAAATTTAATAACGCAGTTCAAGCCTATGAGGGTAAAACAGTCTTTGAGTATTATCTCAATCTGCTTGATCCAGAGAGTAAGGAACATCAAGATGAACTTGATAACCCTGCTAAAAAAGGAATTTTCGCTAAGAAAATCTTGAAGTTACTATTGTTGTACTACTTCGTTTTTATCGGAAAAGACCCGTCATCAGATGGTTATACAGTTAACTCAGACTTAGAATACAATCCTATTCCAGAATTTGAGGAAAAAGTATTAAAAGTTTTCAAAGGTTCTGCTCAAGAAGCGAAAAAAAGAGTTTTACAAGACATCAAAAAAGATTTTGAACAATATAATATTACCTCTAAAATAGATACGCTCAAGAATCTCCTGCAAAAAATTCTGAAACAGAAGCATTTACCGAAAGAATTTCCGCTTCACATTTCGGTCAAAAAAAGCATTTTAGAGGATAGTATGAAAACTATTTTTACAAACTCTACATTCTTTAAGCCTGAGCTACGAACCAAACCCAAAGAAGTATTAAAATATATAGCTATTGGTCAAGCAAAGGCTACAGAAAATTCCCTATGCACTCTCACAGCTAAAATTGCAATTAGTGATGTTCATTATTTTGCTACTGACGACCTGCAAAGCTTCAGTATGGAATATGATATCACAGGGGTGAAAGCTCTGCCAGTGCTGCTAATGCCAAAAGAGCAACTATCCAGAACAACCTATGACAACCTGTTTACAAAACGAAAAATAGTCGCTTTTCCATACAGTTTATCTAGCAATAAATGGGATGCTAAAAAAACTTTTGTCTATCGATTTACCTTCGATTTACTTGCTTATACTTGCCTCAAGTTGTTGTTGGAAAAGCAAAGCAGATTATTCATTCCCATACTGCGGTTGCAACTGAGCAACCAACAGTCTGATTCACCAGTGGAAGAGTTCATGCGTTCTTTATCTAAAAGGTTATCGCATTTACTCAACGAGGAACATCGCTCTAATTCTCAGGGTGTAGATATCAGGAATTTAGAATACAAAGCTCCCAATGTGATGAGTTCTCTATATTCTGTGCTACCTAAAAAATTTACCTTTGCCAACCCGTCAGATTCTCCAAAAGAATTGGAAAAACTCGCTATAGTTATAGTTTCTAGTCGCGAGAGCGATGCTAGGTGGAATAGCGACCAAAAACTGTCGAATTTGCAGGGAGAAATTGTCGGAGCAATTCGTCAAAAAGATGGTTCTGTCCGGCTACAATTGCTCAAAACCTTCTCGGAAACCTACGAACACGAACAGATGTTTAAAGAACCTACTGTGGTGCGAGATGAAATAGGGAAAGTTTACAAATTGGGATTCAGGCATTTTCTATACATAGCCAAAGCTCCCTATTCTAGTACATTGCACATGACACAAAAAGAGGAAGCTTTATTTTTCATGTCGAAAGATGTGATTGCATATTTCAAAGAAAACTACGACGATATCAAAATTTATCCGATGTTTTTTGATAAATACTATGCAGTTAAGCTATCAGAAAGATTGGGAGTAAATTCTTTGTATATTCAGGATACGCTGGAATTGACAGCTTTAGTAAAAGACCCCAGCAGGCGCTCCATTGTATTTTTCAACCTGTTTAATGGACTGGTAGTAGGCGCAGAGGCAGAACGCAATTATAGGGGTGTAATTTCCTATGCTACTTTGTTGAATATCTATAAAGATATACTGGACGATCGACATATTTACCAGGGATTGATTGACGATACTCAGCTAAAAAATGACATTTTGCAGTATTTGACTTTATTCCACTTTTCTCGCTACGAAAAAGAAAGCGGTAAAAATGGTAAAATTAGTTTTAAATTAGATCCTTACGAAAACCTCATAGGAGATCAATCCGTAGGTAAACTATCTCTGTACAAGCATATGGGAGGAATTGCGGAGTTTAATGCCTTGGCATTTTTAACCAAAGTTAAAGAAGTCTTAAATACACCAACAGGAGGCGCACAGTCATGAAATCTAAAATAGCAGAAGATTTGGGGCGTTTGTTTGAAGTTGGGTTTAATATTGGGATTCTTGCTTGCATTAAAGAGAAGCAAATTAAGCATAAGTTTGAAAACTTGTACTTTCAGGAATTGCAGCAGCTAGAGTTTCCGAAGATGCTGAGGAAAATTACTGATAAAATAACCAGTCCTCTGGAAAGAAAGATGGCTGAAAAGTGGAGCGTATTTTTTTTGCAAAAAGGCTTTCTATCAGGTTTAAACTTTTTTCGAGAATACCTCGAATCTACAGGTTGGAATGAGCCAAATAAACTGCGACGTTTGGAAATATTGTATTACCAATCCTGTTTTTGCGATGAGAGCAGTATTGGCACTTATGTTAAAGGTGAGAAACAATGGTTTGGAGAAGTATTATCTCAATTTGACCAGATTGATAATGTTTCTCAGTATATTGAAGATTACAAAGAGAAAGGCGAGTTTCTGAGAGCTGATACTCTAATATTACTGCGATATGGTAGGCAATTTAGGATTCTGTGTGTAGATTTGTCGGTGTTTTCGATGAGGACATTCGATGATGTTACGGATCTCAACTATTTAGAGATTATCAGACGTTCTTTGAGACGAGATATGAACTATTTGCGCTCGAAAAGTGTGTTTTCTAAACTTCGCATAGATACTGAAAGTTTTGATGTCCATTTTTCGGAAGGTTTGAAGAGTTATTTTACTGCTTTTAAGTATGACAATAAGGAGAGTGCTAAGTTAATTCAAGCTGGTGGTTATGCTTATAGTTTTTATGGATTTCTCCGAAAAACGGGGATACTTGCTGATGATTCGCCACTAATATTTAATGCGGTGGGATATAGCGATCGCGGAATTAACGCTATGTCTGTCCGTCCCGAAAATTTAGATGTTTTGAAAACTTGTCACCTAATTTATAAGCATGATTCTAGTCCTCAAGAAATCGCCGATGCTCGCAAGCTAGTTTTAAATAAAATCAAGCGGAGTGCTTATCACAGCTTCGATCGCGGAAAAGAGCTTGTTGACGATATATTAGCAGTGTCGGCAGATAAAATCAATGTTGTGCGTCACACAGAGCGACTTGAGGGTTTTGTCAACTGGGTGGGAATTGTGCCGGATGAATTGATGCAGCAGTTGGGATTGAGCGGAAATTTGAAACTCCGCGATGCTCATGCTCAACTGATTGAAAAAGCTCTAGAATCTGCTGCTACTTATATCTTTTTGACTGGAAATCCTGGTATTGGCAAAACGACTGCGATCGCCAATTTTCTCACAGATCATGTAGATGATGGATTTCTGTTCTTTTATGTCAGTCCCAGAAAACAGGTAAATCTAGATATTATCGACAAATTCAAAAAACCTGGTACTGATGATTTATGGAATGATAAAATATTAGCAATTAATACTTATAGCGACTTAATTAAAGATAGTGGCCATAAATGTACTGTGCAGTATCTCTCGAATCAGCAGCAGGGAGAATTTTCATTGAAGACTGTTAAGTTTCAAGATAGCAGAGAAACTCAGCGTCAAAATAGGCGATCGAACCGACTGGAAAGACAAGCAGAAAATTTAATCAAAGATCGTGGACGGAATACTAAGGGCGTACTTAACAGCATTTGTGAAGCGATTTATACCTTGATTGATACTAAAGATTTCAACAACATTGTCGCGACTGTTTCTATCCAATCTTTAAAGAAAACTGATGCGGGGGACACGTTAAAACATTTTGAGAAAATTTTTAGTAATGCTTACAGTGCAAGGGAAAATAAGGTGCATCCCGATTGCATGAAAGACATCTCCAGTCGCATCAAGCATTTATTTATCATGATCGATGAGATTACTGGGGATGAGGGAGGCGTAGAATTTTTAAACGGCATCAACGAGATCCTAAACAAGTATGAATTGAAAAATAATTCTCACGGGTTTAATACAAAGGTGATTGTTGCAGATGCTTCTATCGTTGACAAGGCTGTAATTAATCAACACTTAAGCGATACCTCTGCTGAACCAGATAAAATCTATTTTCGGAAAGCTGAAAATCCAGGTTTGCCTCTGTCAGTGGAGCATTTTAAGTTTAAAGATACTGACTCAACTCTTATTAATACTAACTCGTATCCTGCCAAAAGTTTAAGCATTACCTATAAGGTTTTTATTGAATCTTGCAAGTTTAGTGAAGATACTTTGCTAGATAAAGAGACTGATTTAACCAAGACAAGACAATGCGAAATCTTACAGGATATAGAAGCTCTGTTAAAACGCTCAGATGTTGAACAACTGATAGTTTATATTCAGGACAAACAAAGATTGGGTGATTTGATAAACAAGATTAGGGAGCATCGAGGTGAGTTTAATAAAGGAACGGATTATATAGAAATACACGCTAATATTGGTGAGGAAGAAAAAGAGTTAGTTCAAAAATGCAAAGAAGATGTGAAGGTAGTATTTATGACTGCTTCAGGTAGTCGTGGGTTATCTTTTCCCAAGGCTAAACACATTTTGGTTGAGATTCCGAGGTTTGAAATAGAGAAAAACCTGATGGAATTGATTCAGGTGATTTATCGGGGGCGCGGAAAGGATGAGATTGATAATCAAGATAAAGAATTGATTTTCTATTTAGGCGATCGGGCAGTGTATTTTGAAGAGAACAAAGAGATATCGATACAGGAAAGTAAACTGAGTATTTTAAATATTTTGTTGATTTTGAAAGCATCTATAATGACGCGAATTTATGGTTGCGGGCAAATTGGTTCAGATAAGTTTATCATTATACCGATCGGCGGCAAGTCTGTATTGGCTGCTGGTGAAACATTTTCGTCCCAAATGAAAAACTTAATCGATTTGTTGAAAAGCGAGCACAGGAAGAATAGGAGCGATCGGCGTTTACTACAAGTATATAATAGTCTAGAATATTTACTCGGTCAAGCTGATTTTGTCTTGAGAGAGAATGTTGAGTCTAGTGGTAAATCTCAGGCTTCATATCTGACACAGCGGGAGTTTTTCAATAATCAATTTTCTCAGTTAGTAAGTGAAGGTTTCGAGAAGTTATTAAGCCTTGAGAACCTGGAACTCGGCTACATGAGCGGCGGTTTGTTAGTTGTGCCGATCGCATCGAAAACTTTGGAGGAAACCTACATGATGCCTCTGGTAAAAATAGCCCAAACTGCTAATAGTGAACTTTGGCATAATATGCAAACAATTAGCCGTAGTAGTTCCTATTCAGAGACTTTGCAATTTGCGATTAAAGATGCAATGGAGTTAGTTGAAAAACTGACAAATTCTGTTGACAAAACACAAAAATTTGAGCAAAATAGCCAACGAAATGACCAGTATTATGCCTTGCCATTGTTTGCATTTATTGCTGGGGAAGTATTCAGCGAATATTTTGCTAGTAACCCGGAAGAACCGAAATACCAACATTTCCGAGATATCTTGACTCAATATATCCGGGCCTTGTATCCTGCTGGTAATGTTTTGCCTATTGGAAATAAGTATCAAGATTTCCCGTTTGTTGTGTTTAGGAGCTACAGTTTAGAGCAGGTGAGGGAAAAGATATTTACGGACAAGTATCTTTTGAGTTCAAATGAGTTGAATATACTAAATTTAATTTTATCGGAAAAAATGTGAACTTGGGGGTTGACAGGGTGAATGTTTTAAGATTGGATGATAGCGATTTAGTAATGGTAGATTATGGCGATTTGCTGGACAAACTTTTAGAAGTTGTGCAGGGGAAAAACCCGTTTAGCGTTTCGGGCGATCGCAAACGTTTACTAATAGATATTGATACACTTGCTAATCAAGTCGCTACTTGCAAAAAAGTACAGAATCCTTTGGGTAATTGTGAAAATCAAGCAGATTCTGCTACGGTGAACTTTCTCCCGGAAGTTGAGGTGCGTTTTCGCAGTCAAGTTAGGGAGATTCAAGCTTGTTTGCGCCATAAATTAGAATCTGCTGTGGGAAATACTATTGAAATTGGCAAATTTGCAGCTAGTTTAACCAGTCCCCTAGAGTCTTTTAAAGGTAAGGGAAGTGAGTTAGGTTTCAAGTATGATTTTGGTAAATGCTATGATAGTTTGCAGAAACAGAAGCTGAGTTTGGAATGCTTGGATTCTGGTGTTGATTCGCTGCTGAAGTTTCATAAAGTAACTATTGTCGTCCGCAATGCAGATATTTTTCAAGAAGAATTGAAAGCTGGCTTAAAGAATTATATTGCTGAAAATGCTGAGAATAAAAACGATCGGGAAGAACTTAATTTTCGGCTTGATGAAATGGTGGAAAATCCAACTTCTGATTTTCACCGTCTGGTGCGAGTTGTGGATCGGGAAACTCTGGGACAATTAAAGAAAGAAGCGACAATTACTTACTTGGAGTATCTTTTAGAAAATCTTGATTCAACTACCGAAAATGTGCGCGGTTTAATTTATTTGCAAGATTTGATTCGCCGTATGAGGTTAATAGAAGCATATATCAGGGATATTAATAAACCGGACGGCGATTACTTGGTTAGCTATCAGGGAACTCAGGTTAATTACAGAGATCTGTTTTCGCGATCGGAAGCTTTTGATTATTTGCCGATCGTTCCGATTATAGCAGGTAGTCTGGGAGAAACTACGGATGATGCTGGGGGCGATCGCCAATTTGTTTTTGGCCTCAAACTCAAATTTGGCAATCCTGTTCAATCGCGGGGAGGCGATCGCGTATTGGACTACTATCTTAATTTGCTAAATCCCGACAGCGAGGAACATCTCGCCGCATTGGAGACACCAGCAAATCGTGAGACTTTCTTCCGCAAGGTATTAAAAATAGCGTTTTTGTATTATTTTGTGTTTGCTTCTCGCAGCAATCCACTAGCACCAAATTACGACACTGACTCTGAACTTAATTATAATCCGATTGCTGGCTTTGAGCAAAATGTAGTTTCTATATTGCAGGGTTCTGATGAGGATGCTAAAAAAGAACTTTTTCGCAATTTTATCCAAGGATTTGAGAAGTTTAATATCGCTCATAAAATCAACTGTCTCAAGCAATTGCTGCAAAAACATATTTTAGATCAAACTATTTTATCACCTCGAACAGAACCGCGACTGATTTTGGTTAAAAGAGGTCTGCTTGAAAATATAGATCGTACTTTGACAACCGGAATTTTTTTTAAGGAGGTTGTGGGGCGCAATCCCAAGGAAGCACTTCAGTATATTTCGGTGGTAAAGCCAAATGTCAGCACAAGAGCGATTTGTCAATTGCCTCTGAATATTACTATTGAAGATGTTCGCTATTTTCCAACCGATGAATCTCAAAGTTTTAGCATGGAATACAATATCAAAGGTATGCAGGTTTTACCAGTAGTTTGGGTTCCTAAAGCCGATCGCTCTAGAGAGGTTTTTTATAAAAATTTTCCGAATAAATCCATCGTATTTCCCTACGACAACCGACGGTTAGATAGCAAGGGAGGCTTGAAACCACAAGCGGCTTTTGTTTACAAGTTTGCTGTGGCCCTGATGTCGTATATTTGTCTGCAAATCTTGTTAGACAAATTACCAAATAATTTATTTGTCCCGATGGTCAGACTTCATGAAGGCGACTCAAAAAATCCTTCACCTTCGGAAAAGTTTATTGGGCATTTCTCTAAAACATTATGTCATATTTTGAGCGAAAAACAGCGATCGAACTCCAAGGGATTCCGCATCATGGGAACTCCGAGTGGTTTGACAATCCGAAACGGTTTGAGTTCACTGTATTCAATACTACCTAAAAAATTTCGATTCAACAATGTACAGTTATCTTCTGAGTTGGATAATTTAGCGATTATTGCGGTATCTACCAGGGATAGCGATGTAAAAAAGGGTAAGGGCAATCGTGCTGACAGAAAAGCCTGTTTGATGGGCGAAGTGACCGGAATCAGGCGTCAAGAAGATGATAGTATTCAGGTGGGAATGCTGAAAACTTTTTCGGAAAATTACAGTCTTCAGCATCTTTATACTCAGCCATCAATTCTCGGAGATATTGTCACCCAGTTATATAATCGAGGCTATCGAAATTTTTTATATATCTCGCAAGCACCTTATATGAGTACGCTGCATATTACTCAGAATGATGAAGATGATAAATTATTTTTTATGTCAAAAGATATCATCCGAGTTTTGAAAGGAGAGCGGGAAGATATTAGAATTTACCCGGTATTTTTTGATAAATACTACGTCCACAGTCCCAAACAGCATAGAGGAGAATCTTTTTATATTCAAGATACAGCGCAGCTTAGCAGCTTGTTTACAGATACGAGCAAGCAAGCTGCTGTGTTTTTTAATTTGTTTAACGGGATTAAAGTAGAGCAAGGTGAGAAAAACTTTTACAATGGAGTGATTTCCTATTCGACGCTATTGAATATTTATGAGGGAATTCTTGATGACCAAAATATTCGTCAAGGTTTGATTTATGATGGTATAATCAAAGATACTTTGCTGCATTATCTCACAATTTTTCACTTCTCTCGGTACAAAGCTCGGCAAAAAATCAGTCTCAAGCTAGATCCATTCGATCGCATTATTGGCGATGATTCTGTTGGTGCTCTATCTATATTTAGTCATGAGGGCGGGGTGGCGGATTTTAACTCGCTGGCTTTTTTGAATAAGGTAAGAGAAGTATTGAGCGTAACGGAGACTGTATAATAACCCAAAAGGAACAAAAAAAACTCAGTTCAAAAAAATATGGCAGTCAAAGTAGGAGATACGGCACCGGATTTTACCTTAACGTCGCAAACTGGCGCATCAGTTAGCCTCAAGGACTTTCGAGGTCAAAAAAATGTCATTGTCTACTTTTACCCCAAAGACGACACACCGGGATGCACGGCGGAAGCTTGCGCTTTTCGAGATAGTTATCAAGTTTTCAAAGACGCTGGTGCGGAAGTGATCGGAATTAGCGACGATTCGCAACAATCCCACGAGAAATTTGCCTCAAAATATCAGTTACCTTTTACATTGTTGAGCGATGCGGGCAATAAAGTTCGGCAGTTGTACGGGGTTCCGGCTACTATGTGGATTATGCCCGGTAGAGTGACCTATGTGATTGACAAACAAGGTGTTGTCAAGCATATTTTTGACTCCATGTTGGATTTTAAGGCTCACGTTTCAGAAGCGCTGAAGACTTTGGAAAGTATTAAAGGTTAGATTAGTTTTTTCATGTTTAAAGAGTCATATCGTTTATGATTGGATCGGAATGATTTAACCGCAGAGAGCGCAGAGAACACAGAGAAAGAGTTTTTAGATCGCTCGGCGGTTGAAACCGCGTCTACACAAACGAAGTCTCAGCAGAGAGGGACTAAGAAAAAGAGAGGAATTTAGTCCTCTCTTTTTCTTAGCAATTATCTAGCTTTTCCCAACACTAGATTTCTAATGTGCTGCGCTTTCGGCAGTTTTGCTACTTTTGCTATTACCGTTGCCGTTGCGCGGTTGGATAACTCCATAGCCACCGTGAGTCTTGCGTTCGTAGAGCACGTTAATTTCGTCAGTTTCCGCATTGCGGAACATATAGAAATCGTGATCGATAATCTGCAATTGTTCCAAAGCTTCTTGCACAGTCATTGGAGGCATAGCAAAATACTTAGTCCGCACTACCTCGGCAGGAAGTTCGGGAGTTCGATCGCCAATCAAATCCGCTGCTACAGGATGTTCATCAACTACCGCAATTGTTTTGGGACTATTCTGGATTTTGTTGTCGTGGCGTTTTTCCTTAAATTTCCGCAGTTGACGAGCTATCTTGTCGGCAACCAAATCTATGCTGGCATAAAGGCTTTCCGTGCTTTCTTCAGCCCGAATCACGCTACCGTTAGCATAAATTGTCACCTCAGCAGTCTGCTTAGGATTGATCCTGGGGTTACGAGCCACCGATAGATGAATGTCCACTTCAGTAGTCAAAGTTTGAAAATGGCTAACCGCCTTTTCAATCTTTTCGTTGACGTACTCGCGAATCGCATCGGTGATTTCTATATTTTTACCCTGGATAACAAGCTTCATAGAGCTCCCTCCCTTCTGTAACTTGGGTATAGTTTATACAATAGCATTATGTATTCAACAAAACACTTTTCTTTCAAATCTTTTTTATATGTTGACAATTCTTGATTTAAACTGCACCAATATTCCGTAAAAACACTATTGATTTTTTTCATGCTTTCCCCTATTATCCCTCAAAACCTAAATGCACAACCCTGCTTGCTCCTCGATTGGGGACAAGTGCCTTACTCCCAAGCTTGGGAAATCCAGCAAAAATTGGTGCAAGAGCGTCGGGAAAATCCTGATTTGCCTGATGTGCTGATTTTGCTGGAACATCCGCCGGTTTACACTTTGGGGCTGGGATCAAAGTTGGAATTTCTGAAATTTGACAGCGAAACTCAGCCAGAATTGCACCGAGTTGAGCGGGGCGGTGAGGTGACTTACCATTGTCCGGGCCAGTTGGTGGGCTATCCGATTTTAAATTTGCGCCGTCACCAGCAGGATTTGCACTGGTATTTGCGCCAGTTGGAGGAAGTGCTGCTGGGGGTGTTGGAAGTTTGCGGGCTGAAGGGTTCGCGGGTTCCGGGTATGACTGGGGTTTGGGTGGATGGCACTAAGGTGGGGGCGATCGGGATTAAAGTCAGCCGCTGGATTACGATGCACGGTTTTGCTTTAAATGTTTGCCCGGATCTCGCAGGTTTTGGGCAAATTGTACCTTGCGGGATTCCCGATCGACCCGTTGGCAGTTTGGAGCAATTTATACCGGGAATTGAGGTCGATCGAGTGCGATCGATCGTTATTGCACAGTTTGCTCGCGTTTTTGGAGTTGAAATTGTGCGATCGAATGTGTAGGGTGCGTCGCTGTCAACCTTACTACTAACGATAGCAGCCGATCGCTATCCGACTATTGTCTAGTTAAAACTCCTGATATCACAGCCTTGCATCAGTTCCCGAACTCCTGCGCGAAGAAATTCCCGACGCACCCATCGGAAAGCAACCAATCCGATTGTTGATTTGCGGGATTCCCAAAGCAGTAGAAAGCATCATCAGCCTGCTGCACGTTTTAGTAGGTTTTGCAGAAATTGGGGAATGGAGTCCGCCTTTACAGTCCCCGATCGCAGGCGAAGTAATGCGGATTTTAACCCGATTAATGGAAATAATAATTTTTCAGGGCGATCGTCCTTGATTGAGCAAAGTGCGATCGCCCTTAAATTATCAAAAACATCAGGCTTAATTCTCCACCCAATCACTGAAAAACTCCAGATTAAGGATGCTAAATATCGAATCGAATTAACGCGGCGGTGTTTGCGAGACTTGGGGGTATTATAGAGATCATTTTAACCGTCTGTACTTACTGACTCAAGAATTGACATAATTGGTGGTATAATTCGCGATCGCGGGCTTCTCTAACCTTAGAGAGAAGCAATACCGATGCAAAAATACGTCCTAAGAGTTTTGCGATCGCCCCTAGCGTCTGGTAGCATTCTTATTAATTATTGCGCTCCGCTCAGGAGAAAAAATTTATGGCAGATATGTCCGGTCAAGACCCCTCGGAAATTAAAATGGCGACGGTTGATGAAGAACAAAAAGGCGCAACGTTTAGCGGTACGGTCATCCTTGCTATCGATGCCGAGCGTGGGGAAGTCGTTTTCTTCAGAGACTTTTTGATTGAAGATTATAAAGGCGAACTTACCGCTTATCTGGCAACAGATGGCAATATAACGAAAAGCCTTGATTTAGGCGAACTTAAGCATAAGAGCGGCAGCTTTAAGCTGCCAATTCCGCTGGGGACGGATACATCACCCTACAATACAGTCGTGCTGCGCGACGAAAAAAGCAAGAAAAAAATTGTGACGATCGAGCTGTAAAATTTGCAATTTAGCTCGGAGTTCAGCCAAATTCGTTAGCGCAGCCATCGAAGAGGATCGCCCTTTTTTTCCTGAAGTGCGATCGCCCTTAAATTAAGGTGCTTAACAGTTGACAGTTGACAGTTGACAGCGAAGTTTTTAGGCTGGGGATTTAAGCCCCAGCCTAAAAACAATCCACCTAAAGGTGGGGGCTTAAATCCCCTGTGCTTTGGTCACTTTCGATCGAACGGCAAAGTTTGGCGATCGCACGTAAAGTGACGCACTCTACTTTTTAAAACGGAATCGGATCGTAATCGGGATTTTCCGGCTCGTTAGGCGAACTCGAATGGCGATCGGACTCAGAATTTGAAGACTGATGCGAGTTCCAATCAGAACTAGATGGGCGGTTAGCAGGGGCTGGAGCGCCGTTAGAACCGCGGCCTCGCGAACTCATGGGAACCACATTGCTCGGCACATTAGCGGGCGCGCTGTCGCGAATTTGAGCCGGTTCGGGGGCGGTTCTAGCTGCTGGTGCAGCGCTCATCGCATCTGCGCCAACACTGTAAATCCTTTGGGCTGTGAGTTCAGCGCGCTTTTCTTTGATACCATCTCTGTCGATCGTATTCATACTCAGCCGCCCCTCAATAATCACGCGATCGCCCTCGTGATATTTATCGTGAATTTCTTGAGCTAAATTGCCCCATCCTATCACCTTTAAATGTTCCGGCGGATCTTCAGGTTTTGGGCCTGGAAACTGCACCAACATCTCAGCGATTTGAAGTTGATTATCGGGAGTATAACGGAGTTGCGGCTGTTGAATTATTTCCGCCATTAAAATGCAGCTATTCATCTTTTTTCTGTGCGTAATTGATCATTAGTCATTAGTCATTGGTCATTAGTCATTGGTCATTGGTCATTGGTCATTAGTCATTAGTCATTAGTTATTAGTCATTGGTCATTAGTTATTGGTCATTGGGAGTGCAGGATTGTTGATTTTTCTCTACTAAGTAACCAGACAAAAATAATTACATAAAGACTCTTGACGCTGACAAGGCTTTCAGGCGAGATGAGTGTGTAATTAATTATGCACAACTACTTATTCGCTGTTAGTTGTCACCGATTACCCAATTACCAATTACCAATTACCAATTACCGATTACCGATTCCCAATTACCAATTACCCATTAGCGTTACCAAATTTATCTTGACGAACCGCCGCCTCGGCTTGGATGACAAAATCGTGAACCAGGGCGCGGTACTCCTTCAAAGTTTCCGATACCCAATCTCGATCCTCGCTGTTGGCGAAGATATGAACGGTCGGTTCGCTAGCATCGGGCAAAACTAATACCCAATTGTCATCGCTGTAGTTAAAAATCTTCACTCCATCTATTAATTCTAAACGATCGGGCGAATGACTTTCTACCAAATGCCGCATCAGCGAACCCTTGACCGTCCAAGGACAGCGGACACTGTAACTGCGGTGGGTGACGCGGGGAAGTTCAGCCTTAATTTGTCCGAGCGATCGCTCCTGAATCGTCATCATTTCTATCACTTTAGCAATGCAGAACATTCCGTCAAAGCCCGGATGCAACTGCGGGAAAATAAAACCCATATTGCCGCTACCGCCCAAAACCACATTGGGGTTTGCGTGAGCGGCTTCCATCAAAGCAGTTGGGTTTGCCTTAGTGCGGATTACCTTGCTTTGATAGCGGCGGGCGATCGCCTCCACCGCAGAAGACGCATTCACCGGCACTACTACTGTACCTTTGGGATGAGAAGTCAGCATCAAATTTACCATCAGCGCCGTCAGCATTTCCCCACGAATCGCGATTCCCGACTCATCTACCAAAATGAGCTGTTCGCCGTTCGCCGACACCTGCACTCCAAAATTAGCGCTGAGTGCTTTCACAACTCGGCCGAGTTGATCGAGCAAATATTCCCGTTCTCCGTTGCTCAGAGAAGTCTGCTTGAGACTGGCATTGAGCACCACCGCATCGCAGCCGAACTTGGCAAGCACTTGCGGCAGAATTGCCCCAGAAACTGCGTAAACGTAATCGATTACCACCTTAGAATTGCTGTAGCGTATTGCATCAACATTCATCTGCCGCTCAAACATCCGGTTGTAAATGTCGAGAGCTTGGTTAAAGTACGACATTTCTCCAATTTCGGGAATTAGAGCTCGCCGCAAATCTTCCTTAAAATAAGCCCCCTCAATTTTTTTCTCAGCACCTTTAGTAATATTGATGCCTTTGGTATCGAAGAATTCAATTAAAATGTAGTCGGAGCGATCGGGCGAAATCCGAACGTGAATACCACCAGCAATTGAGATCGTAGACGAAACCGTGCGTGCGATCGGAATAGCCGTCGATTCCAAATTCACCACATTAATTCCCACCGACATCAAACCCGCAATCAAAGACCTCGAAACCATCCGCGAAATGCTCCGCTGATCGCGAGAAACCGATACCGAAGTCCCAGATTTCAAAGTCGATCCATAAGCTGCGCCCAATTTTACTGCAAATTCCGGGGTAATATCGACATTTGCCAGTCCTTCAACGCCACGCTGACCGAATAAATTACGCTTAGCTTGTTCTCCCCAAATTAAATTTTGATTTAACAGAGCGCCGGATTCAATGTTTTTGCTCGGCCAGATACGCACGGAAGGGCCGACTTGCGCTTCTTCTCCCACGATCGACATCGAACCGACAACAGCACCTTCGAGGATGTGAGCGCGCCTGTCTACGCGGGTGCTCCGGCAAATCACGCAGGCCCTGATGTGAGCATCTTCGCCGATAATTGCTCCGTTCCAGACAATGGGACGTTTGAGGTTAGCATCAGCCCCGACTGTCACGTTATCTCCGATTACTGAACCCGCGTCAATTTTAACTCTGGCTCCAATCCGGCAATTGCTGCCGATCATCGTCGGTACTTCGACGATCGCGCTATCGTCAATAAAAGTATTCTGACCTATCCAAAGTCCCGATCGAACTTGATTATAGTAGGTCAAATCCAGTTTGACCTTTCCGTGCAGTGCATCATACTGAGCTTCCCGGTAAATATCAAGCTGTCCGACATCGCACCAGTAACCCTCGGCGATGTAACCGTACATCGGCTCGTTTTTTTCCAGCAACAGGGGAAACAAGTCTTTCGAGAAGTCGCACTCTTGATTGACCGGCAGGTAGTCCAAGACTTCCGGTTCTAAAATGTAGATACCCGTATTGACGGTATCGGAGAAAATTTCGCTGCTAGAGGGCTTTTCCAGAAAGCGGCTGATGCGGTAATTTTCCTCGGTAATCACCACCCCGAATTCCATCGGGTTGGGAACGCGAGTTAAAATTAACGTGGCTTTGGATTGCTTGCGACGGTGAAATTCGATCGCTTCTGTCAAGTCGAAGTCTGTGATGCTGTCGCCGCTGATGACTAGAAAAGTTCGATCGAGCAATTCCGCAATATTTTTGACACAACCAGCCGTACCCAGCGGTTGGTCTTCCTCCACAGCGTAAGTCATTTGAACGCCAAACTCTGCCCCATCAGTAAAATATTCGCGCATGACATCAGGAAGGTAATGCAGCGTCGCAATAATTTCCGTAATCTTATGCCTTTTTAGCAAATTGATAATGTGTTCTGCGATCGGGCGATTCAGAATCGGCACCATCGGTTTGGGCAAATCGCACGTCAGGGGTCTGAGCCTAGTTCCCGACCCCCCAGCCATCAGCACTGCACGCATAAAATCCTCCTTGCTTAGAAACCTATCTACCGTCATTGTCCGCTAGAAAAAGTTTGCCTGCTGTAATCTGTGGGGCACTAACTATCAGTGTTAATTATCTGTCAATTACCCATCATCAATCGGAGTACCGATATGATGAGGGCTTGTGTCTACGCTCCACCGCAATCCTGAAAACCTTTGCAGGATATCAGCTTTGGTTTCATTGCGCGACACATCGGGGGATACTGACAAGCTCCCCGTACTCGTCCAGTCTTGCCGGACGAGCAACGTTCTCATTGCAATATTTCTGCTTCCCACCAAATCAGCGTGTAATTCATGCCCACAACATTCACAACGAAACATTAGCCCCTTGTTCGGTCGATTAGCCTTCGAGGTATGTCCACACTTGGGACAACTCTGAGAAGTATAATGTGCTGGTACTTTAGTTGCTAGGCTGCCAACCAAATTAGCTTTATAATCGATATAGCCGTGCAATTCGGCAAATGACCATTTAGCTTTGTTTCGATTAGCTTGGCGCTGTTTCTTGCTTGCCTTTTTTCCAGACTTGGACTTAGTTCTGTCGCGGATTCCGGTCAAGTTCTCTAGTCCAATTAAGCTATTTGGCTTGGCAATTTCTTTGCTAATTTGGTGATTCACATCAGCGATAAACCGTCTCTCCCGTCCCGACAATGCGATTAATCGTCGCTTCGCAGAACGGGTGTCTTTACGCTGTAGACTCCTTCGAGCCTTTTGATATTGATTAGCTTTGTGCCGAGATGCTTTCCCAGAGTAGAAGGTAGACTTATTGTTTAAATCCGTTTCTACTGCCAGATACCTCATTCCAACATCTACACCGGAAATTCGGGTGATACTTGTTGGGTTAATTTCTGGCAGTTCAATTTCAAGGCTTACCATTAAATAGTAAGTCTTGGAAGAACGCTGGTAGAGAATCTTTGCTGCACCAATATTAGGACAGACCTTGATCAAGTCTAAATGCTTGTTCCAACCTTCATAAGGCACAACAATACGACCGTTTAGCGTTCCAATACTGACTTGTTGGTCAGATTTGAACCTGTAGTCTCGCTGATAATTCAAAGTTACAGTCCGAGATGCGTATTTTGGAGCTTGATCAAGCCCTTTAAAGCGCTTCTTGGTGTATCCCTTTTTAATAGCTTCGTTGTTCTGCTTAACTTTTGTTGTTAAAGATTTAAAGGTTGCAGCCACTTGTC
The DNA here is from genome assembly GCF_036706065.1 of Microcoleus sp. A2-C3. NCBI lineage: Bacteria > Bacillati > Cyanobacteriota > Cyanophyceae > Oscillatoriales > Microcoleaceae > Microcoleus > Microcoleus sp. A2-C3. The sequence continues at coordinate 231,055 of NZ_JAUBVX010000001.1, forward strand.
TAGGAACGTTACACGCCATCTGTGCGCCTAATTTAAACTCGGAGCGCAGGTGGTTGTAAACGAGTTTTTGCAACTTAGTACCATTACTCGAACTGCTGTCGCCGAAAGCGACCATAGCAGTATAATTCAAGGCATCACGATAAGCCAACGCAGTATCGCGCACCGCCAACTTCTGTTCGGCGGTGAGATTCAGCTTTAACTTGGCGGTGATAACTTGGTTCATGGTTTCACTAGGTTGTGAGATGAGTATAACTCGTGAAACTATCAGATAACTACCTTGTTACAAATCTTGTTCGTTCACTCATGCACCGCGCTAGCAGTCGAACGTTACGCTGATCGATTTAATATGCGGTACAATCGCAAGCCTCACCCGCATTCATCCCGCCACCAACCGAGGCGGTATGGTGGGGGAATCCTGCTGTTCTAGTTGAATAATCGCGCGCCTCTGAAATCCCCGAAAGCGAGGCCATCTCCCAACAGCAACCAATTTCAATCGCATGAGCATTTGGGGGATCGATTTTCAGCATAAGTCGCTGCTTGCTTGCTCCGTGAAAGCTATTTCCTGGCTGATACTTTTAACCGTACCCGACAGCTAGGATGCTCTGAATTACAAGAAAGAATTAGTTTAAAGCCGGAACCCTGATCGGGAGAAATTAAAATCAGACGATTCATTACTCCAATCCTCGGACTTCCAGGTAGAGGTCGCCCTCAAGCAGTCAACTGTCAACTGTCAACTGTCAACTGAATGAACTTCCTTCTGCTATATTTATAAGTTTGCCACCAGTAGGAATGTTGAAGTCTCTAGCTGAAGGTAGAATTGCTACGGGAATCCGTGCACCCGGAGCTGAAAAATGATAGATTAAGAGTAAGATTTTGCCGAGCTAACTCAAAATCCAATCAATCGCTTAGGGGGTTATTTGATGGAACCGTTAATTGGATTGGTGTTGCTAGTCGCTTACGGAGGCGGTATCTGGAAATTTTGGAATGGTTTCGATCGCACAAACTTCGACAGAAGTTTCGCAAATCGCCTGAAACTGTCCCTGCTGTGGCCCGCGTTAATTTTTAATAAGCCTTACCGCCAAAACTTTACAAAAGCACTCAAAGGCTCTAAAAGGTAATTCACGAATGTCTAAAAAGTCCGATCGCGCAGTTGCAGGTCAAGAGCAGACTTGGTTTGCCAAAGAAAAATCAGATAACTGGCAAGTTTTATTATCGCAGGTTGCTTCCCGGTTCGATCGCGAATACCGAGGAGAAGCATTCGCCTTACCCGAAGAAGTCGAAGCCATGCCAATTTTCCTAGAATCAGTCGCCGGGACACTCCAAGCAAAAACAGTATCTCCCTTCTGGAAAATTGCCAAACCCCAAAAAAATCAGCGCTGTTTAGACATTGGCTGCGGAGTCAGCTTTCTGATTTACCCTTGGCGCGAGTGGGAAGCATATTTTTACGGTCAAGAAATCAGCAGCGCAGCGCGAGACGCATTAAACGCTCGCGGCCCTCAGCTCAATTCTAAGCTGTTCAAAGGAGTAGAACTGGCCCCCGCTCACAAGTTAAATTACGAAGAGGATCAGTTCGATTTATGCCTCGCTACAGGCTTCAGTTGTTACTATCCCATAGACTATTGGAGTATTGTCATGGGAGAAGTAAAGCGGGTATTAAAACCGGGCGGTCATTTTGTGTTTGATGTTCTCAACCCCAAGGCACCTCTAGCAGAAGACTGGGCAATTCTGGAAACATATCGAGCCGGAGAAGTATTTTTAGAGACAATAGAAGATTGGGAAAAAGTAATTAAAGCGGCTGGCGCTAAAGTAGTAAAAAAGCAAAGCGGCGACTTATTCCAAATGTACAAAATTCAATACAATTGAGAGGTCATTGGTCATTGGTCATTGGTCATTGGTCATTGGTCATTGGTGATTGGTCATTGGTGATATCAAATCCAGTTAAAAATGTAGGTGCGTCAGCGGCTAGAAATTGGTTTCAGAAGCAACAAATATAGCAACTGACGCACCCTACGAATACTTTTACTCAAAGCAAAACTCGTAGAAACCAGGTTTCTCGCCCCATGAGTAAGACTTGACCAATTAACAATTAATTTTCGGTAGCTGGAGAAGGCGCAGGAGACGGGGACACTTCCGGGGCTGGAGAAGGCGGCGGGGACACTTCCGGGGCTGGAGAAGGCGCAGGAGAAGGCGGCGGGGACACTTCCGGGGCTGGAGAAGGCGGCGGGGACACTTCCGGGGCTGGAGAAGGCGCAGGAGAAGGCGGCGGCGACACTTCCGGGGCTGGAGAAGGCGCAGGAGAAGGCGATTGTTCGGCTGCTGGTTGCGGTTGAGGTAAGGGCGACGGTTTGGTTGCGGGTTTTGGTGGGGGCGTTGGCGACGGTTGGGCCCCTGGTTTCGGTTTGTTTGAGGCAGCCGGTGGCTTCTCAAACTGCGGTTTCACTTCCGCAGGGGCTGGGGATGGGGAGGGCGGCTGGCCTGTCGGGCTGGGTGCTGTTGGGGCTGGCGCTACTGGCTGTTGATTGCTTGGTCTGGGCCTAGTGGGGCCGGTGGATGGGGTGACAGGAATGCCGCTGCAAACTTTTTCGTCGTATTTAAACTCGACAGTCACCTGGTAAATCTTGTGGGTGCTGGTTGTTGGAAATGTTAGAGCAGGGTTAATAATCGCAATTTTAGCCGCATTATCGAGAATACCGTAACCCGTCGAGTATATCGTTTGAGGCTCGGCCTTGAGCAAGCCTTGAGGGCTGACAACTGCTCCAAAAACTGCTTTTCCTTCGAGTTTTTGCGAGCAAGCTGCTACGGGATAAGCGACATTCACAGGAGTCGGCCCCGTCGTATCCAAGTCAGGATAAGCCTTTTTGAATCTGTCAGCCAAAGCAACATAGGCATCTCCAGCATCGAGCTGTGCCTCTCTGTCGGTGGGTAAGTTTGAACCCGATTGTCCGCGCTGTTGTAGCTGTTGCTGTCCCTGGTCAAATTGCTCTCTTCTCTTTCTTTCTTCGGGAGTTTCTGCAATCAGATTCCTTTTATTCGGATCTTTTTGAGTCAATTTCACTCCATCCTGGCCGGAATTCCTGCTGCCAATTGGGAATTCCGGGGTAAAGACTGGAGCTCCGTCTGGGAATAGCGGGAGTCCGCCTCTACTTGCTATAACCCTTTTGAGTGTCTCTGCCTCATCTTCGGAGGTGCTGCCGGGAAGCTGGGGGATTCCTGTCACTCCTGGTGGCGGTGGCGGGATATTGCGATCGAAATTACCGGGTAATGGCGGGAAAATCAAGCCGCTGGGAGGCACTTGCGGGATGACAGTGGGTGTTCTGAGAGAGGGGGGTTTGAGAGTTGGAACTGAAGCTGGCGGCTGCGGGGCTGTTAAGGGTGGGAGAGGGGGATCTAAAGGGGCAAAGAATCCTGGAGGGGGCATTCCCGGAGGTAGGGCGGGCAAGTTGATGGCTGGAGGTTCGGGGGGGTAGGGCGGGGCTAACTTGGGCGGGGCGGGAAGGGGAACTGGTGCGACGAGCGAAAATGGCTTATTGGACGGTCGCGGTGGTATAGTTTGTGGCAGGCGGCCGGCTTCTGCGGGAGTTAGTTCTACCAAGCCGACGGAACCGGGGATCTTTTTTGAGGAATTTCCACCATAGATGATGTTTGAGATCGTCGGGGCGCCGACTCCGAGCACTCCGTGAAGGCCGACAGAAGCTAGGGCTGCCCACCAAAAAGGCTGGCGCAGCGGTTCGGAAAGGGCGTTGGCTAGGGACGAAGAGTCATTCATGACAATGGGAATGGGGAATTGGTAATTGGTAATTGGCAATCTGGAATTGGTAATCTGAAATTGGTAATCTAAAATTGATATTTTTTTATTTTGAGCGATTTAAAAAGATACTGTTAGGAATTCAAAGGTATAATTTTAGCACGATCGCCCTCTAAATTGCCGATCGACCTTGATGACAATTTATGGGCCCAAAACTGAACCAAATTTATTAAACACGATCGACAAGTTCGATCGATCGGCGTTTCCAATTCGGTTACAGCATCAAAAAACTGATCTAGTGGCTGCCAACCAGGCCCGCGGCCCCTCGATGGCCCTCAAACATGAGCACCGTCCCACGTACACGAGTGTGAGGGTCGATTCTCAAAATTTTAGACTTTTGTTCAAGCTCCCAGATTAATCTGTGGAGTCAATCTAAAATCTCAAATCTCAAATCTCAAATCGCAGGATTCACCAGCGATAGCGGTAAGTTTTAAAAGGAGCTCCCTCGATGCTCAGCAAGTCGAGCGGATAAATTGGAGCACCGCTTGCCATGTACTGAAACATTTCCCGAACTTCCTCACCCCGTAGCGACAACTGGTCTAACTCTTTGAGAGAATACCAACCAGCACATAAAGTGTGCTCATCCGGCTTGCTCTTGGGCGGTGTCTTATCTTCAGGGCGAGCCACAAAAATCACTCTCAGGCGCACATTGCCCCTAGGCATCACCGTATGCTCTACCCTGAGAATTCCCTCCACGATCACAGAAATGCCCGCTTCCTCAATGGTATTGCGCACAGCAGCTTCGAGCAAAGTCTCGCCTTTTTCCACTCGCCCTGCTGGGAGATACCACTGCTGCTCGTACTTGCGCTCTTGTACCAGTAGAAAACGGTCTTCTAAGTGAACGACAACTAGGGTAAAATACAATGTTGCAATCGGCTCGCGAGCCATAAAAGTAGATATTCCCCAAGCAAAAAGTTTAACGAGCGGCAGATGTTAGCAATCCAAAGGATGCTTCGACAAGCGTCTTTGAACTTGAAAAATAGATCGTAGCATCCCGATCGCAAAATCTCAAATCTCAAATCTCAAATCTCAAATTGATCATGCCATTACCAACCGTGATTTTGCCAGGATATTTTGCTGCTGCTTCAGACTATCGGGAATTAGAAAAATCTTTGGTCGATCGAGGTTTCCCCACAGTAACAGTACCACTGGGCAAGGGAGATTGGTTGCCCACTCTTGGCGGGCGATCGATGGTGCCAATTTTGCGACAGCTCGATCGCACGGTCAAACAGATGTTACAGCAATACGGCAGCCAACAGATCAACCTCATCGGTCATTCCGCAGGCGGCTGGATTTCTCGGATTTATTTAGGCGAAAAGCCTTACACGATTCACGGAGATGTGCTGGAGGATGCGGGTTTGTGGGAAGCTCACCCTTGCGTCCATACTTTAATCACTTTAGGCACGCCACACGTCTCTCAAGAGCGCTGGACGCGCAAAAACCTAGATTTTGTCAAAATTTACTATCCGGGGGCTTTTCACCCGCAGGTGCGCTACGTATGCGCTGCTGGGAAAGCTGTTTTGGGCAAGCCCGGTTTAAAGACGTGGCTGGCTTATAAAAGTTATGAGTTGACTGTGGGGAATGGCGAAACTTGGGGAGATGGAATTACGCCGATTGAAGCTGCTCATTTGGACGGGGCCGAAAATTTGGTGTTGGAGGGTGTTTGGCATTCGCCTCGCTCTCCGGGGAAGTGGTATGGTTCGCCGGATGTTCTGCCCGCTTGGATTGGGTATTTGCAGTAGAAATAAATTACCACAGGCGGGACGCCTGTTCCACAAAGGAAGAAGCGGAAGGTTGAAGGGAGGATTTAGAGTCATTGGTCATTAGTCATTAGTCATTGCTGGGAGGAAGTTTGAGAGTTATTCGAGATGTCTATTGATTCTTTTCCCCGCAAGCCATCAACCAAAAACTCATCATTAATCGATCGCCCTTAGCTACAAACTCATCCCGCGAAACCAGATAACTGGCTATTTCTGACTCGGAAATTAACCCTTGTTTGACCAACTGTAAAATGGGCCCGGAGTCCAGCAAAGGCTCAAACGCTTCAATTCCGATGATATCGCTGTGGCTGACAACCGCTTCTAAATCGATGCTACCAAATCCAGCTTGTTTGAGAATGCGGCACAGATTTCGCCCGATCGATAAATTGCCTCCCCGCGAGGCCATAACCTGTTTGAATTTCTCCCTGACAATCTCGACTGATAGGGGTGGATTTGTCAGCCAAAACAGATCGGCATCGCTATCGATAATCACCAATTTTCCCCTAGGCTTTAAGATGCGGAATATTTCTCTAGCTGCTGCGACTGGTTCGGGGAGGTGGACGAATAGCAAACGGGCGATCGCAAAATCAAAAGAGTTCGCAGGTAAGCCGGTATCCGCCACCGACGCTTGCACGTAATTTACTCGATCGCCAGCTTTTTCATGCAAATATTCTACTGCTTTTTCGTGCAGTACGGGGTCAATTTCTACCGCTGTTATCGAACTGTTTGGCAGCAATTCTAACAGCTTTTCGGTAAAAAATCCCGGCCCGCTACCCGCTTCTAAAACATTCATCCCGTCTGCTAAACCGAACCACTTTAAATTGCGCGCTTCCTTTTCCCAACTTATCAGAACTTGAGCTTTTAATCGCTGGATTTCTCCCTCTAATTCCAGATTGTACGTATTTGCTTTATACGAACCTTCTCCGGTCATAAAATTATCCTGCTTCTTGCTGGGATACCTAGATTATAGAACCGATCGGACACAGGGTTAATGCCCCTACCGCGAAACAGGCGGCTGCAAAATTTCAGCCTCTTCTGCTATTTCCGCTTCTACCAAAATCTCCTCTACAATCGGAGTAGGAATCGGCACTTCTTCAACTACTTGATGCTTTTCCAAAGTCAGGCGAGATTGCGACGAACCTGACAATCTTTTCAACAATTTCGGTGTAGGATCGTATAGTAAATAGATAATTCGATCGCCCGCTTGCCAAATTTCTGTCGCTGACACTACTTGCAAGTATCCTTGTCTTTCCAGCAACAGCGGCGCTAACTCCCCAGCCTGAACCAAAGCTTGCAAGTGAGCAATCTGAAACTGCAATCCCTCGCTTTTTAACTCGGTTTCCCCCAATTTTACTTCGTTGTCAATCAGATATTCGTTCCAATCCTTCAGCGACAAATCGGATACAAACGCTTGATTGATTTTACTGTTATTTGCAGGCGAGTTTGCTTGCTGGTCTTTGGGGAAGATTGCCAAAACCCGCGGCGGTGCAAACTCCTCGGCTGCTCGTTGAGCTAACACTAAGTTTACCTCGCCGTTGTTGGTCATTGCTAAAAAAGTTCCCATCGAATCAAGTCCGGCTTCTTCTAAAATGCTGTGATCCAAAGCACTACTCAAAAACACCCGCAAACCTTCTCTTTCTGCTTGCGCGCAAGCTTCCGGGTTGGTGTCGATAATTGCGACAGATTCTCCGCGTTCTTGAAATAAGCGAGCAATTAATCTGCTCAAAGGATTTGACCCTACAATCACGGCACCGGTAGCTGATTTTAAGGTGATGTCCAAAATTTGAGCGACCCATCCCGCTGTCAGCCCTTGCACGAAAACTGTGATAATAATTGTTAGGAAGACTAAGGCTTTAATTGAGTCGCCACCGTTGATTCCTCGCTGGGTGAGCAAAATTGCAAATAAAGATGCGATCGAAGCTGAAATAATTCCCCTCGGCGCTACCCAAGAAGCAAATAATTTTTGCCTCCAGTTGAGCCCGCTGTTGATGGTGCAAACCCAAATATTAATCGGTCTCACTATCCACATTAAGGCTAAAACTGTAAAAAAACTTCCCCAACCGAGGGCGACCACACTAGCGAGGGATAAATCGGCCGCCAACAGCACGAACAGTACGGATATAGCCAGGATTGTGAGCTGACCTTTAAACCTTCTCAGCAGCCTTTCTTCCGGGACAGCAGCGGCTCTGAGGACAATACCTGACAGCACACTTGCCATTAGTCCTGATTCGCTGCGGATTTGTTCTGATAGGCCGAATAATCCCCACAAACCGGCTAAAACTACTAAATTTTTGAGGTCTTCTGACAGGAATTTCGCTCGCTTGAGAATCAGTCCCAGCAGCCAACCTCCGGTAACTCCGATGACTGTGCCAATACCCAGCCGCACGATTAAATCTCCGAACAAAATCAGCAAGTCGGTATTGCCGTTTAAAACCACGTTTAGTACCAATACTGCCAGAATTGCCCCGACGGGATCGACTAAAACACCTTCGCCTTCTAGCAAGGCGGCGACTTTTTTGTCTACGGGTACTTGTTTGAGCAAAGGGCCGATGACTGTCGGGCCTGTGACGACTACTAGAGAAGCATACAGAAAGGCGATCGGCCAGGGAAATTCTCCTAACCAATGCGCGGCCATTCCGCCACCTATTAGCGTAATCAAAGTGCCGAAAGTAACTAAATTGCGGATGCTGCCGGAAACTTTGCCTAAATCTCGCAATTCTAAATTCAAGCCGCCTTCAAACAAAATTAAGGCTACGCAAAGGGATACCATAACTTCCAAACCGTTGCCCAACAGACTCGGATGCAGGATTCCCAAGCAATCCGGGCCTGCTAAAATGCCGAAAAGCAGCAAAAATACGATCGCCGGAACTTTCAGATAAGCGGCCAGAACTTGAGCGCTGATACCACAGGTGACGGTCATGACCATCAACAGGGTGATGTTAAAGGGGATTTCCATAGATACAATTATTACAGGCTGCCCGCTGGGTTTTAAAAGTGCGATCGCGAGTAATTTGAGTACAGGCGCTATATTTGGCGCTGGTACAAACTCGGCACGGCCCTGGATTTTTGCGAATAAGATTAAAAAACCTTGATATTGGCTATAACTTTATCAGATAATTCTCTTAGCGTCAAAGATGGGAGCAAGCTGTAGCGCCTAAATTGTCTGTTATGTTCGAGGGCGATAAGGGGAGAGAGGGAGAGAGGGAGATTTGAATGTCGAGTCAATTATCAAAGAGACTTCTTGCACTCATTCTGAAACTATCTTGAAATACATTTGCGTTGCATCGTCGATTGCATCTGCCTAAAATCTGCGGTTGACCTAATTTCAGAACACTGAAACCAGATTCATCTGTGGAATTCATCTAAAATCATTTGGCATTCTGCCATCGGCGAAGAAACTCCGATAGAGTTGCCGGCGAAATTTTATTTTCCAGCCAATCTAATGCCTGATTTTGGTTTGGTGCAGCCCGATAAAATTTGCAGGTGTCTATCAGCCGAATCGGAGAAATTGGGGCAGTAGATTGAGCACGCCACTTTTGCCCAAACTCGGCAATCACAGTCGGAGAAATTTGTTTTTGCAGCCAATCTAAAGCTTGGTCTTGTTCTGCTAAACCGCGATAAAATTTGCCGACATCTATTAATTTCAAATTAGTGTCTGGAGGTACGGCAGTTGTCCGCCACTTTTGAGCAAATTCTCCTAAAACAGAGGTAGAAACTTGACTTTGCAGCCAAATCAAGGCAATATCTTGAGCAGCATTAGCTTGATAAGACGAGAATAACTTAGTCAGTGGCACAGCCGATACTGGAGTTGGCGTCGGAGTGGGTGTCGGAATTGGAGTTGGTGTCGGCGGTGGAAGGGGAACTATTACTTTTGGAGATTTTTGCATCAAAGCGGCCCAGGTTTTGATACCAGCCATGCCGTCTGCATTGAGATTTTGAGATTTTTGAAACGAGATGAGTGCGGCTGTGGTAGAGGTTCCAAATTTACCATCCATCGCGCCTTGATAGAAACCTTTACTTCTTAATTGCTTCTGGATGTCTGCAACTTTATAATTGATCGCGCCTTCTCGGACGCTTTCAAAAATATTGGCATCTACATTACCCGAAACTCCCGATACGGTGCTAGTGTCGCTGTACTGCCAAAAAGTCCAAGTCTTCCAGCCTCCTGGTACCCAAGGTTCCTCGGCACTGGTATAGTGAGCAATCCACAGTGGGTAATCTGCCAACCGTTGTGTGCCGAGGTTGTCCCAGAATCCGGGGTAAGTGTAGATAATTGGTCGCATCAAGGTGGCTTTTTCGACTGCTTCGAGCCAAATTGTCGCGCGATCGCACAATTCGTCCGCATTCAAACCGCCTGTAGTTTCCAAATCCAAAACTGCCGGCAAATCCCCCGCTGCCAGTTTGACAGTTTTCAGGAACAAATCTATCTGTCCTTGAACGCTGCTTGTCGGTCGAAAAAAATGGTAAGCACCGCGTTGAATCCCCGCCGCTTTCATTCCCGCCCAATTCCGGGCGAAAGTTTGAGAAACTAACGTTGCACCTTCCGTCGATTTGACAAATGCGAACAGAATGCCTCCCTTGGCAACGGCTTGCCAATTGACATTGGGCTGGTAGTCGGAAACATCTATACCGCGAATGCTCATATAGCAGTTGACAGTGGACAGTGGACAGTTGACAGTTGCATGACGGGAATCAAACCATTGATGCTTGACGAGTATCGGCTCTATTCAGGAAGTTATTTATGTCCTCACCGATGTGGCGAATGCTCATATTACGGAGAATAGAGAAAAGCTGAGGACTGTCTGGATTGGCAACTAGACTTAGAATACATTAAATTGTAATCTTCAGCCGCTAATTGTTTTTTTGTAGGGGAGATTGTACAAGTGAACCTCGATCGCATAGAACCAGGCCCTGGTCAAGAGTCTGTTTGGGATTACCCGCGTCCTCCTCGCCTTGAGGAATTGACCAAACACGTACAGATTGTTTTTAATGAAGTGACGATCGCCGACACGCGGCGCGCTCAGCGGTTGTTAGAGACAAGTCACCCTCCTGTCTACTATATCTCCCCCGATGACATCCAAATGGAATATTTACACAAAACTTCACGGGGCTCGTGGTGCGAGTGGAAAGGACAAGCGGGTTATTACACTGTGACGGTAGGCTCGAAGGAAGTTATAAATGCTGGTTGGTTTTATCCTAATCCCAATCAGGTTTTTGCAGCTATCAAAGATTACGTGGCTTTTTATCCTAGCCAGATGGATGCTTGTTATGTAGACGGGGAATTAGTGCAATCTCAACCAGGGGATTTTTACGGAGGTTGGATTACCAAAGATATTGTCGGCCCGTTTAAGGGAGGAGTCGGAACTTGGGGTTGGTGAGAAAATTGTGAAATTGCTTCGTTTCTCACAACGATTCGCGGTTTTGGCTTTTGAGTTGAGGACTGGCACAGAAACCGCGTTTTTTACTCCAAAGAATTGGTTGAAAGCCGGAACCCTGGTAGGGAGAAATTAAAATCAGACTATTCATTACTCCAATCCTCTTCCTTCTTTTGTCAACTGTCAACTGTCAACTGAATGAAGCACAACTTTGTTATAGCCTTATGGAGGCGAAGAGTTTGTGGTAATTTTGCCCCGGATTTCACCTGAAAGAGCTTTGTGGATTGCCGAGAAAATTCGAGTCGGGGTGAAAGAACTAAAAGTCGAACATATTAATTCGGCGGTGTCTTCTTATGTTACACTGAGTTTGGGAGTAGCGAGTACGGTTCCTCGACTGGAAATTTCCAAAAAAGATTTGATTGCAGCAGCAGACCGTGCGCTTTATCAAGCTAAAGACGGAGGGCGCGATCGAGTAATTTTAGGTAATATAAAGTTAGACTAAATCCCAATTCTACATCCAAGCCCGCTCCGCCGTCCAGTGTCTATCCGAAGATTCATAAATTCTCAAACCCTCCAACCCCGCGCTTTCCACCATTGTCTCAACTTCATCTAGGGAAAAAGCCGCGTGCAGAGAATCGCTAAACAATTGTTTCTGATGCGAGTTACAATCTCCCGCGTACATCTCGACCAAATTATCCCTGATTGTCTCATCCAGAGGCCGCAGTAAATCTCGTAAAAATATTGCTCCGTTCGGTTTTAAGACTCGCTGGACTTCGCGAAAAAATAGCAAGGGGTCGGGCAAATGGTGGATAATGCTGTTAGAAATCACCATGTCAAAATAACTGTCTGGATAGGGCATGGCTTTAGCATCAACTAATTCTAGCTTAATTTGCGATCGCACATTTGCCTTGGACACATTCTCCAGTCCTAATTTCAGCATATTTGCCGACAAATCGATGCAAGTCATTTCCCAAGCCGGACGCATTTGAGCAATGGCGATCGGGATTCTCGCCGTACCAGTCCCAGCATCTAAGATTTTCCCACATATCGGCCCGAGGGCGATCGCACTTTTAGCAAAAGCCGCATTCACCTCAGAAAAATCCATCGAGTCATACTCAACAGCTTCTTCCCAAGTATCCATAACCTCCGGTTCCAAAACTCGCTGCATAAAACTTGTCTGATTGTCGGACATTTCCAGATACGGGCTGAGTTTCGCCTGCAAAAGCTCTACTAACTCCGGCTCCATATATCTGTAATTATCGGCGATTTGCAGGCAAATAACCTTCTTGCCTGTGAGAGTTTCGGGAAATTTGCTGTGAAGTCGAGATTCATGCTTCTTTTCCATCACAAATATCACATCCGCCCAGCCGAGCAAGCCTTCAGTTACTCTAATTCTCGCACCTTTTTCCGTGCCAGCCGATCGCGCACTGTACCCGCTAATTTTCTCGCAAATCTTCTCGGCCGTTAAACTCCGCCACTTGTTTTGGCTGCATACAAACAGTATCTTGATTTTATCCATCAGACACAAGTGCAAAATTCTCTGTTAATTTGGGAAGAAAGTAAAAATCTTGATCGCATTTTTGTCCGATCGCACCTTACATATCACAATACCTGTACCTTGTCAAATCCGCCAAAGTTTTATTTACAATTCTTAAACTTAAAAATGCGAGTTTTGCATCAAAAATTGTGATTATTGCATTTATAGATTTTGCTTCTTCCATGTCCTGAAAGGGTTTCAGCCTACGCGCAAAAAAATAGTCGTAGCACCGCTTGAGTATCGGAATTGTATAATAGCTCAAACGGCGCACTTTCGTCAAGTAAATGAGAATGGAATCAATAGTGAGGGATGGTAATTTTTGGGGATTTTCGGAGATTGATTGAACATTTAAAACTAAATTAGTTTTCCTATCGTATTTGCTTATCACATTAGCTTTAATTGTCCCGATCGCCCTCAACCCCTCAAAAATAGAAATATGCTTGATGCTGCTAGAATTGATAAAACGAAGTCGTTATGAGTTCAAATAAATAATTATGACCGACAAAACCGTAGAAAACCTAGTAATTATCGGCTCAGGCCCAGCAGGCTACACCGCAGCCATCTACGCCGGGAGAGCAAACTTAAAACCCGTAGTCTTTGAAGGCTACCAAATGGGAGGCATTCCCGGCGGTCAACTGATGACCACCACAGAAGTCGAAAACTTCCCCGGCTTTCCCGAAGGTATCACCGGGCCGCAACTGATGGATCGGATGAAAGCTCAAGCAGTGCGCTGGGGTGCGGAATTATACACAGAAGATGTAAGTTACGTTGATTTAACTCAGCGTCCGTTTACAGTGCGATCGGAAGATAGAGAAATCAAAACCCACACCATAGTAATCGCTACAGGCGCAACTGCAAAAAGATTGGGCTTGCCTAGCGAAGATATTTACTGGAATTTGGGAATATCTGCCTGTGCGATTTGCGACGGTGCTACCCCAATTTTTAAAGGAGTTGATTTAGCTGTCATCGGCGCGGGCGATACCGCAGCGGAAGAATCTATTTATTTGACAAAATACGGCTCTCACGTACATATGCTGGTGCGCAGCGATCGAATGCGGGCTAGCAAGGCTATGCAAGACCGAGTGCTGAGCAATCCTAAAATTACCGTCCACTGGAACACCGAAGCTGTGGATGTTTTGGGAGTGCCGGGGAGCAAAATGGATGGGTTGAAAATTAGAAATATTCAGACTAGCGCTGAGAGTGATTTGCAGGTGAAGGGATTGTTTTATGCGATCGGTCATACTCCCAACACTCAACTGTTCCAAGGTCAGCTAGAACTCGACGAAGTAGGCTACATCGCTACCAAACACGGCGCGGTAGAAACTAGCGTCGAGGGAGTTTACGCTGTTGGTGATGTGCAAGACCACGAGTTTCGCCAAGCTATCACCGCAGCAGGTAGTGGTTGTATGGGGGCGATGTTGGCAGAGCGTTGGCTGTCAGTCAATGCTTTAACCCAGGAATTCCATCAAACCGAGGAATCCGAGCTACCCGCCGCAGCGCCGGAAGCTCCCAAAGTCGGCAAAACTAGCGAGAATTTTGATATCAACGACACGCGCCACGAGGGAGGTTATGCTTTGCGGAAGTTGTTCCACGAGAGCGATCGACTGATTGTAGTTAAATACTCGGCTTCGACTTGTGGCCCTTGTCACAGCCTCAGACCGATTTTGAGTAAAGTGGTAGATGAGTTCGATGGCAAAATCCACTATGTAGAAATTGACATCGAAGAAGATCCAGAAATTGCTGAAAATGCTGGCGTGATTGGTACGCCGACGATTCAGTATTTCAAAGACAAAGCTATGGTGACTGAGCTCAAGGGAGTTAAGCCGAAAAGTCAGTACCGGGAGTTAATCGCCAACAATTTGTAGGACTTACTCGCGGGTTGCCAGAAACCGGGTTTTTCACGAAAATACGTGTTGTAGCTGGATAACCCACAAAAAAAAACCCGGTTTCTTGACTCGCAGCGGGTGATCAACAATCCGGTTTCTAGCTTGCACAATCGTCAGCTCACTTTTGAGGCGAGAAACCGGGTTTTTAGCGATATCCCGGACTCCGCGCCACATTTTCGTAAAAAACCCGGTTTCTAACCAGTATTGAGCGCATAAGGGAGAAAATTTTCGGCTATTTCAGGTTTTGTTAGGCTTTCTGCTACTAGAATCAAAAAGTCTCATATTGGTCGATCGCAATTATAGCAACCACACCCAGCGCTTAAAACCTTCTGAATTGCTAAAACCCCTTCTTCCCTCTTCCTGAATTTCCCCCCTTGGGGGGGGCAGGGGGGGGTTGACTTCTTCCCTCTTCCTTCTTCCCTCTTCCTTCATAAATATGACTCAAAGCCGCCTCCGACTGCCACGATTTCTCAACACGGCCTCACCGTCAAGCCTGTCAATGAAAATGATGTGGGCGGGTTTAACAATAACTGCCGTGTTTATATTGGTAGCCACCTTGTCTCCGGCTATGCAGACTTGGGGATGGCTGCAAAATCCTACCGATGCTTTGATTAATCCTATCCACGAACCGCCGTCGGCGAATTATTGGTTTGGGACTAGCCGCAGTGGCTACGATGTTTTTTCCCGCACCCTGTTTGCTTCGCGGGCGGCTTGGCAAGTGGTGATTTTAGCCACAGCTTTGAGCTTGTTTATCGGTGTACCTTTGGGTTTGGTTAGCGGTTATTTGGGCGGTAAGCTCGATCGCGTGTTGTTATTTTTAATGGATACAATTTATACTTTGCCGGGGCTGCTGCTGTCTCTGACACTAGCCTTTGTAGTGGGAAGAGGAGTTTTCAATGCTGCGATCGCCCTAAGCATTTCCTATATCCCTCAATACTACCGCGTCGTCAGGAATCACACCACCAGCGTCAAAAACGAATTATTCGTCGAAGCCGCACGAGCAATGGGTGCTGACACTTGGACAGTGCTGTCGCGCTACCTATTTTTGAACGTGATTCAGAGCGTACCCGTGCTATTTGCGCTCAACGCCGCTGATGCAATTCTAACATTAGGAGGCTTAGGATTTCTCGGTTTAGGACTCCCCGAAGAAACTCCAGAATGGGGACACGATTTGCGTTTAGCCTTAGATGCGCTACCCACCGGCATTTGGTGGACAGCCTTGTTTCCCGGTTTGGCCATGACTTTAATGGTAGTCGGATTATCTTTGGTAGGAGAAGGATTGAACGAATTTGTCAATCCTCGGCTGCGGAATCAACAGTAATTTGTCTGGTAGTTCAATTAAGTTCGCAGTCAGGACTTGAATCTTTTCTTCTTCTCTTTTCTGACTTCGCGCCCTTTACGTCTTCGCGGTTCGTTAAAATAGGTATTATTTAACGAACTGGCGGTTCAGAATCAGGTGAGGTACTCGCCAGTTAATTACTAATTCCATAATTACCCAATCTCAAATCGAAAATCTAAATCTATACCTCACTCACTCGAAAATTGCTATATTGTCAATGTGTTGTCAATTATCCAAACTTTGGGAGTGTTGACTGAATAGTTTTTACCCACAAAAGACACCAGGCTCTCCTGGGTTTATGGTGTATACGGTATTAAGCACAACTGTTTGTGATTCTATGATGCCCTCGGAGTAAGGATATGCGGTTTGCTGATCACCACAAAATCAGGAGAGCCAGATACCAATCAGTTGGAAAGGATATAGCCTTTCGATCTCTCATATGAGGTACTATCCGGCATAGGGCTATGGGCATAGGGCTATCCTCACTTTACTTTTTTGATAACCGCTATAAACGTCTGACAAAAATCATCAACTATCTTGACAAACATCTGTGTTTATCTGCTTTTCATCTGCGGTCAATCTATCCATAAAAAAAATTATCAAATAGGTCAAAACTCTCGCTCATTAATAAAAACTATTTCATTAGATATCTTCCATTTCCAACCTCGCTAATCCTGAAAAGCATCTGCGTTGATCTGTGTTTATCTATCTTACATCTGCGGTTTGTAGATCGATCCCGTGACTTAAGCAAGAAGTCTCTACTTCCAACAAACGATCGACTCTAGCTTGAGAAAAGCGAATCAGGTAGTCGTTTCCCAAGTGAAAAGCGTAAAATTTACCTGCTGTGACTTGCACCATTGAGAAGCTTATAGTGCTAAATCAGTAGTGTTCATTTTTAGGGCGATAGTTAGTTATGTACGTATTAATTGGTGGAGCAGGAATGATGGGGCTGGGTTTAGCCCAGCAGTTATTAAAACTCGGTCACACAGTTGCGATCGTCGATACCGACCCCCTTGCGTGTCGCTTTGCCCGTGAAAAAATTGGAGTGATGGCATTTGAGGGCAGCGCAGTCAGTACAACGGTTCTCATCGAAGCAGGAATCAAACAAGCCAACGCAGTCGTTTCAGCCCTCAGAGATGATGCCTTGAATTTAGCGTTGATCACATTGTCCAGAAGCTATGGCATTTCCCATATTGTGGTGCGAATGCGCGATCGCGAATTCCTAGAAGCCTATCGCCTCGCTCAAGCCAGCCACATTATCAGCACCACTGATTTAGCAGTCGCAACAATGGCAAATGCGATCGAATACCCGGAAGTTGAGTCGATGATGCACTTTGAGCAAGGACAAGTGGAGGTGCTGAAGCTGCCCGTTCCAGGCGATTGTTATGTGGCCGGTCGCACCGTTGCCCACATTGCTCAAGACCCCCGCTTTCCAACAGGTTCGCTGATCATTGGTTATCAATGCCATGCCTGCGCCAATTTGGAGATTCCAAACGGCAACACCGTTCTTGAAGCAGGTTCTACGATCCTGGTTGTTACCCGTCCTGAGCTAGTTCACCCCATGATTGATTATTTGGGCATTCGCGCTAGTCATCTTCCAATTTTAGAAGTTTCTCATCCAAATCTTTAATGTAGGGCCCAACCAGTTCTTCGGGAATGATGCGCTTCCGTAGCGCATCGCTAACGGCCCCCTTTTCCGCTAAGAGCAATCGCCGTCGAATAGTATCTAACCCAGCCCGATCGCCCTTGATGTGACTTGCTCGATGTTGATTGTAGAGTTCGCGCAGCACACGCTCCGACTGTGCCACCCGTGCCTGATAGGATGCCCATAGCTCTTCGTAGACTGCCTTGGGCAATACGCCTGATTTCAGCAAACTATCTAGCTCGTCTTGAGCGGCCTTGCAAGCAATCAACTGAATCTGTAACTGCCCAGTTTCCTGCGTGACATCAGAAACACCGCTAATTTTCAGCCGTTTGACAAACCAAGGTAAACTTAATCCCTGCCCAACCAGAGAGAACAGAACAGCACCGAAAACCAGCGCAATAATGTTATCCCGTCCTGGCAAAGTCAGCGGAATACTTACAGCCAATGCCATTGAAAGAGAGCCTTTAATGTTCCCTAAAAATAAAATATGCTGCCAGCGTAGGGGAATCGGACGATCGAACCACCGCAGACCAGCTAACAACGGATAGACCGAAAGAATCCGTCCCAGTTGATAAGCTAGGATGACGAACAGAATAGATGGCAAAATGCTCAACAAAGTGCCTGGGTTAATTTCGATGCCGATCAGGAGAAAAATAAAGGTGTTGACACTAAACCCCGCATATTCCCAGAAACTCAATAACGTAATTCGATCCGAGGCAGACGAACTGCGAGGAAGTCCAAGGTTGCCAAAAATGAGTCCGGCGATGACCACAGCCACCGCACCCGATACTCCCAAAAATTGCGCGATCTGGAAGGTTCCTAATGCTAGAGCTACGGTTAGTAAGAGACTACTCAACCGATCGTTTAAACGAACAAATATCGGTAGGCTCAAGTAGCCGAAGATGGCACCCACGAGTCCCCCACCCAAGCCGACTAGGAGTAGTTCCTTCAGGCCTTGCACAACGGTGAGAGATCCTGTCGCATAAATGACCAAAACCAAATTGAATGAAATCAGAGCAGCCGCATCGTTGAACAGGGTTTCTCCTTCGACAATGGTGGATAATCTCGAAGGCACACGGATCTCCTTAAAAACCGCGATCATCGAGACAGTATCAGTGTTTGCCAAAATGACTCCGATCAGTAATGCGGGAATCCAGTTTAGCCCCAGTCCAAATTTAACCAAAACAGCGATAATTGCCGAGGA
This sequence comes from Microcoleus sp. A2-C3, assembly GCF_036706065.1. NCBI lineage: Bacteria > Bacillati > Cyanobacteriota > Cyanophyceae > Oscillatoriales > Microcoleaceae > Microcoleus > Microcoleus sp. A2-C3. The sequence continues at coordinate 249,606 of NZ_JAUBVX010000001.1, forward strand.
AAAGATCGAGCCTGGACCCGCTAGAATTGCGATCGCTTTAAAGGTGCTTCGCAGACGGCTGATATCCGTGTTGATTGCCGCTTCAAAAATCAGAATGGGCAAAAAAAGATTCAACACTAAAGAAGGGTCTAAACCAATTCGACGCGACAAGAGTTCTGTAATTGGCAAACCTGCTAGCACTAAACCCGTAACATAGGGAATTCGCAGTCGCTGAGCGATCAGTGCAACCGCTGTTGCAATCATCAGCAGAATGATTAGGATAATGACTAATTCAGGAATGCTCCCTGCCGTTTGGCTATCTGTTGCAGCAGGATTGTTGCCCAAGGGGGTCTGTTGCGCTATAATCCACTCCATCATTGATACTCCTCCAATAAACTCGCTTGCCTCACAGAAATTGAGAGCTTAGCTACTGTTTGAGTCTACAGGAGACCATTCACTTTGTTGTGTGCCTGCAATGTATGTGGTGTATTTAGATGAATGCCGCTACAACTGAAACAACTTCTCTGAGTTGCTTGGACGATTTAGGCGATCGTCTCAGGGAAAACCCATCTTAATAGTTCAACAACCTGAAAAAGGAAGAGAAAAGCAACGAAAAAATTAAAAATTTAAGGGATATGCAGCATCAATAATCAACAGGTCTAATCAACTTGGCCAGGGTTTTCAGTACAGACACGGAGCAAAATTTTTTCCTGATAGCGAAATACCCTAGCTATCGAGCCGCATGATTTAAACCAGAGTGGGGGATCGAGCCCGGATACCTGCTTTCGGAGGACAGGCTGTAAATAAATGTAACAAAAATTTTAACATAGCACCAGAGTCGTATTGCTTAAAAGCTTTGAACGAACTCGGCAGCTTTTGTCCGGTCAAACAGCAAGCACATCGCTACACTGGGTAAGTTTCTTTTTTTTTAAAGTTATCCTCCGCCCTCCGTTGCAGCAGCGTCTGCTGGGGCTTTGTTCTGTCTGCTGGAAATTTTTCACACAACACCAGTAATTTTACTTAAAATTGATGAATTTGCTTTGTCAAAGCTTCACACTGTTAGGATATATTTAAAGTAAATATGAAGTTGTGGTTCCGGAAAATAGCGAATTGTCTTGCTTGTGAGAATGTGCGATCGCGCAAGTGCGAGCCGAAAGCCAACAAATTTTAGAGAAGTTTGCAGCCGGGAGTTGCGTGGCGGGTTAACTCTGATTACAATTTATCCGGGTGGTTTTTGCCACCCTCCGCGACAAATTCGTGTGGAACTGCTTAAATGAGAATGTGACGTTAAGAACTTAATGTGATTTAACGTCAAAATTAAACCCAATTTCTGAGATTTGAGCTAACTTAACAAAGAAAGCCCCTGTTGCACTACTAAACCCGCAACGCTTCATTTGGGGTCATAGTCGGTCTCTAATCTGGAGTTGCCGACTTACAACGAAAGCTCGTAAGCTTTATTCAATCGCACATTGCGTATGATTCAATTCAGGGAAACAGGGTAATGATGGGTGCATCTACACGGATTGTATTGGTCCTAATTCCGGCAAGTCAACAATTGTCTGCTAACTGTCTGGCCAACTACGCCGCAGCCGTTCACCCAGATATGCGCAGCAAACAGCGCCGTTCGATCGCGTCCAAGTTTTTGCGGGCCGTTCTCAGGATTTAACTGAGCCCGATATCAGTCAGTATTGTTAAGCTAAGCTGACAAAGTTCTTCTGGTTCTTGACAAAAAACGGAAAATAACTTCCATTTTTTGTGAGAACGGCTACAATCGGAAGGGTCTTTGTAAGATCCGATTCTCACCGTTTGGTACTCCGACCCTCTGCTGTTACATTTGACAGCAGACCCGCATCCAAGGTGGCGAAAGTTTGCCGTGCAACTGTGATGTCTGACGACATCGTGAAAGCAGCAAGCAAATCAAAAGTGGGACACCCCATAACAAAAAAGTTAGAGGGCTCCGTGCCGGAAAACTTGTACGGGTGAAAAATCGAAGTACCGAGTAAAAAAAGCCAGTATTTGTTGAGGTGCGATCGCATCTCTGGGTTCAATTCTCGCTTGCCCGGTATCGCAGATGATGCGGTAACTCGTTGCTTTGCAGTAGCCACACGCTCAATCTAAGGTTGCGACATAAAACCCTGGGATCAATAAATGCGATCGCTACTTCAAACCAGAACTTGAACTTTGACCCAGAACTGGTGCAATTTCGGTAACAACTTCAGTTACAGACCAAAAACCCATTATTTCTTCCTGCGGGAATGTCAATACTGGCTAACTTGTCTAAACTACAAACAGACACTATTCCACTGTTATTTATTCTTGAATTTAGGAGCATGAGGAAGGCGGCATGATCCAGACTAACACCGTACTAGAAACCAAAATCAAACCCAAAATGGAAACAATCGATTTGCTTCGGAGCCCCGAAAGCGTTCTACCTGAGAGCGAGTTAGAACTCTTTATCGACGAAGAAGATGATCGAGAAGATTTTCTAGAAAATCCATCTGAGGAAGAAGACACTAAATCTGCCAAAGGTGTCAAAGCTCGTCGTCGGGCTCAGGCAAAGAAAAAGCATTATACTGAAGACTCTATTCGTCTTTACCTGCAAGAAATCGGTCGGATTCGACTGTTGCGAGCCGACGAAGAGATTGAACTCGCCCGTAAGATTGCAGATTTGCTGGAATTAGAGCGAGTTCGAGAACAACTTCTCGAAGAGTTAGACCGCGAACCCAAAGATAATGAATGGGCTAATGCTGTAGATATGGCACTACCTGCATTTCGTCACCGACTCCACGTCGGTCGGCGGGCGAAGGAGAAAATGGTGCAATCAAACCTGCGTTTGGTGGTATCGATCGCCAAAAAGTACATGAATCGCGGTTTGTCGTTCCAAGATTTGATTCAGGAAGGCTCTTTGGGTCTGATTCGGGCTGCTGAAAAATTCGATCACGAAAAAGGCTACAAATTTTCCACCTATGCAACTTGGTGGATACGTCAAGCCATCACCAGAGCAATCGCCGATCAATCCCGGACTATCCGCTTACCGGTTCACCTTTACGAAACCATCTCGCGGATTAAGAAAACCACCAAACTGCTTTCTCAGGAAATGGGTCGCAAGCCTACGGAAGAAGAAATCGCCACTAAGATGGAGATGACGATCGAGAAGTTGCGCTTCATTGCTAAATCCGCACAGTTGCCTATTTCTTTAGAAACTCCGATCGGCAAAGAAGAAGACTCGCGTTTAGGAGACTTTATTGAATCTGACGGGGAAACGCCAGAAGATCAAGTCTCGAAAAACTTGCTCAGAGAAGATTTGGAAAGCGTTTTAGATACCCTCAGCCCACGAGAACGAGATGTACTCCGGCTGCGTTACGGCTTAGACGACGGGCGGATGAAGACCTTAGAGGAAATTGGTCAAATCTTTAACGTCACTCGCGAGAGGATTCGCCAAATCGAGGCTAAAGCTCTGCGGAAGTTGCGCCATCCCAACCGTAACAGCATCTTGAAAGAATATATCCGCTAGAGTAATTTTCTAGCATCACCCAAAAGAGTGATTCGCTCTTTTGGGGTGGAACCCCCATCCCAAAAGAGCGATCGCTTCTAAATTTGTACTACTACATACATCGTGGTAATTCCTGATTAGTAGATAGTCAATTGCCATTAAAAATTTTGGGAGTCCCTGATGGAACCCCCAAGCTTTGCAGTGTCTGAAAAGTCTTAACTAGAAAATTAGATCAGGCCCCAGAAGTGAAGCAAGCCTTGACCGGAAACCAATTCAATGACGACAGCGGCAGAGAAACCAATCATTGCTAAACGACCGTTCCAATTTTCAGCTCCTTCGCTGAAGCCCCAGTTCCAAGCGTTGCGTTTTTGTTCTTGCATAGTATGAACTTCCTTCGTTAACTTTTGTAAGGCTTATGTAAATTAATATAACATTCACTTGAATAAAGTGCAAGTGTGTGGTGCGTGATATTGGTCACAAAGGTCGATCGACCTTTCTCCTGTTCCTACCGAGGAAAAATAGCCAACTCGGTATCCGGGTCAAACAAGTGAATCTTGTCATGGGTGATCGCCAGCCAAAGCTCCTCACCAACACGGATCGATCGCTCAGGAGGAACCCGCACCTGCATCCGCACAGCCGGAGCATCAGTCAAACACACCCGCAAATAAGTTTCGTGTCCCAAAGCCTCCACAATTTCCACTTGTACAGACAGATTTTTGGTAGCAGGAGGGTGAATGCTCAGATGTTCTGGGCGGATGCCCAAAATTAGCCCTCGCCCGTCATATTTTTGTAGATTTTTCGCCCAAATATCAGGTAAAGTAAAGCGAAATTGCGGGTGAGAAATCAACAACGGGGCGGTAAATTGCACAGGGAAAAAATTCATCGGCGGAGAACCGATAAACTCAGCCACAAACAGATTAGCCGGCTTGTTGTAAAGCTCCAGAGGTTGAGCGACTTGCTGAAGCTGACCTGCATTCATAATAGCAATGCGATCGCCCATAGTCATCGCCTCAGTTTGGTCGTGAGTCACATAAATAGTGGTAGTGCCCAACTGGCGCTGCAACTGCACAATTTGCGATCGAGTTTCCGCCCTCAACTTCGCATCAAGATTCGATAGCGGTTCGTCCATCAAAAACACTGCGGGATTTCGAGCCATCGCCCTCCCCAAAGCCACCCGCTGCTTTTGCCCTCCTGAAAGTTGTTTCGGCAAGCGATTTAACAGCGGTTCTATTTGCAATAATTGAGCTACCGCCCTAACTCGTTCTCCTACCGCCTTCTCCCGTTCCGACAAATAGCGCAAACCCGGAGGAAGCTTGCGAGTTGCTCCTACCAAAAAATCCTCCCCTAAAGTATATATGCGATCGTTGTTTACAGTATTAGAAGCTAAATAATTAATCACCTCTTCTAGCTTCTTTTGGATGACTTCTGCCTGAACCCGGCTGCTTTTTTCTGTCTCTGTCTCTGTCTTTTCTTCGCTCTTCCTTCTTCGCTCTTCCTTCTTCCCTCTTCCTTCTTCGCTCTTCCCTCTTCCCTCTTCCTTCTTCCCTGTTCCTTCTTCCGTTTGTGAGCGACGTAATCCAAAGGCGAGATTATCGTAAACTGTTAAGTGAGGATAGAGAGCATAATTTTGAAATACCATAGCGATATCTCGGTCTTTAGGAGGCAAATCGTTAACGAGCCGATCGCCAATCCAGATATTTCCCGCTGTCAAAACTTCCAAACCGGCGATCGATCGCAGCAAAGTGCTTTTTCCGCAGCCAGAAGGCCCCACCAGCACCATAAATTCTCCGTCTTCGACCGTCAGGTTAATCCGCCGCAAAACAGTGTTAGACGAAGAGCTAGGAGTCTCTATTGATACACTTTCTGCGACGTTGTTTGCTGCTTTTTCCTGTTCTCCTTGGCGGAGTGGAAAACTTTTGTAGATATTTTCTAATACAACTTTCGCCATCGGACAATTTTAGATTTTAGATTTTAGACTAGGGCATGGGGAATTGGGAATTGGGAATTGGTAATTGGTAATTGGGAATTGGGAATTGGTAATTGGTAATTGGGAATTGGGAATTGGTAATTGGGAATTGGGAATTGGTAATTGGGATATTCAAGGAAGGAGGAAGTTCGGCAACGAGCCGTGTACAGGATTTAAATGATTTAACGGATGGATGTTGAAGTCAGAAGTCAGAGGTCACAAATCAGATTAATGCCCAATCCCTCCGCTTCGCTTCGCCCAATGACCTGTTTGGCCAATGACCTGTTTGGCCAATGCCCAATGCCCAATGCCCAATGCCCAATGACTATTGACTGCTAATAACCTTAATAATTTTCTCACCAGGATTGAGGTCAAAAACCCGATCGCCCGGAGCATCTTTCCCCCAAAAAGCTATAGCATCAGTAGTTGATCGCAGCAAGCGACCAGAAGTAGTAAAAAGTTTAACATCCGTACCCGGAACAGCGCGCAGCAAGCCAACCAAAGCATCTTTAGGCTCTGTAAAGCGAAAAGCTTGAGTGCCAATTTCGCCACGGTTAGTAAGTCTAACAGAACCCGCAGGCATTCGTTTAGCCCAACCCAACTCCGAAAATAGTACCAGACTGTCTTCCCGGTCGATCGTAATACAACCCACCAACTGTTCCTGCTTCCGCAACCTAGTCACTTGAGAACCCTGGGCGGTGCGGCCCATTGGCGGCAATTGTTCGTCATCGATATCAAATCGGAGGACTCGGCCTCCCGAAGTTGCAACAGCCACTTGGTCGCCAACTTTGCTAAGACTTGCGCAGCGCAGTCGATCGTCCTCCTTGAGTTTAACAACAGTAATGCCACGATTAGTCAACTCAGCAAATTCCTGCATCGGCAAGCGCTTAATTTTGCCTTGCTGAGTCAGAGTTACTAAATCGGCCGCCTCCGAATTGTCCGGCAAAATAAAGTGTGCAACTGTGATTTCCGAGAAAGCACGACCTGCACTTTCTTTAGTAGCACTGGGCGACAACAAACCAACAATCGGCGTTCCCCGGTCTTTGGCGCTACTACTAGGAATATCAGCCACTTTTAGCGGGTAAGCTTTGCCATTAGGAGTTAAGACTACCAAAGTGCGATCGGTTTTCGTCAGGTTAGCCGTCACAATAAAATCTTCATTCTTTTCTAAAGCTGAAACCGATTTTTCGCGACTTTTCGAGCGCGGACGTTCCCCTGCCGGCAAGCGTCGCACATACTGCTTGTGCGAAAATTCAACAATAGTTTCCTCTGGTTCTAGAACGGGCAATAAGTTAGGCGAAATTGTTGCCGGTAACAACGGTTTTACACCAGCGTTTTTCTTACCCGAAGCTTGTGGTTCGGCAGTTGTCGCGCGTCCAGTTCCATTGGCAAATTTAGTGCGGCGGGGGTCAGCGTACTTGCGTTTTAGCGATCGCAATTCCTTCTTTAAAGCCTTCAAAAGTTCGCGTCTGTCACTCAACAACCGCTGCAATTCTTGAATATTCCCCGTCAACTCATCCAACTCAGCTTGCAAATGTTGCCTTTCCAAACCAGTCAGCCTGCGCATCGGCATCGCCAAAATTGCATCAGATTGACTTTCGCTCAAATTAAGACGAACTTGGAAAGTTTGCTTAGCAGTAGTACCGTCAGGAGAATTTCGCAGAATGTCGATCGTAGTATCGAGATTTGTCAAAGCCAACATTAAGCCTTGGACAATGTGACAGCGACGTTCTGCCGCCTGCAACTCGTAATTGTAGCGGCGTGTCAGAGTCACTTCTCGGAAATCCAGAAATTCCTGCAACAACTGTCTAAGTGTCAACTGTCGCGGTTGACCATTGACAATTGCCAACAAAATCGCGCCAAAATTTGTTTGCAGGTCAGTTTGTTGATAAAGACGAGCTAGCACCGCTTCCGGGGTAAATTCCCGCTTGAGTTCAATCACAACTCGAATCCCCTCGCGATCGCTCTCATCGCGCAAATCAGAGATACCATCAAGACGGCCGGCATTCACCAAATCCGCCACCTTTTCAATCCAAGCCGCCTTATTCACCTGAAACGGAAACTCCGTCACGATAATCGCTGTTTTAGTCCGCACCTTGCGATTACCAGGCACTTCTTCCACTCCAGCCACACCCCTGACCGCAATGCTACCTCGACCCTTAGTGTAGGCATCAACAATGCCCTCTGTAGAGACGATTTCCCCTCCGGTCGGGAAATCCGGGCCCGGAATTAATTCGATCAACTTCTCATCCGAGAGTTCTGGATTTTCAATCAAAGCAATTAAACCGTCCACCACCTCGCCCAAATTGTGAGGCGGAATATTAGTTGCCATCCCCACAGCAATTCCGGTACAGCCATTGAGTACCAGAAACGGCAACTGAGCAGGTAGTGCCGTCGGTTCCTGTTCGGAACTGTCAAAGTTACCAGTAAAATCAACGGTTGCCTCGCCGACTTGGGTTAGCATGGCTTCGTGGGCGATCGATGCCAGCCTAGTTTCCGTGTAGCGCATCGCAGCAGCCGGGTCATTGTCCACCGAACCGAAATTGCCATGACCAGCCAGCAAAGGATAGCGGCTCGAAAACTCCTGAACCATGCGCACCAGAGCGTCGTAAACCGATTGGTCGCCGTGGGGGTGATATTTCCCCAAAACATCTCCAACTACCCGCGCGCACTTGCGATAAGGTCGGTCTGGTGTCAAACCGAGTTCGTGCATCGCGAATAAAATTCGACGGTGAACCGGTTTTAAACCGTCGCGGACATCAGGCAAAGCTCGCCCGACGATCACACTCATGGCATATTCGAGGTACGATTGCTGCATCTCGGTATGCAGAGGCGTAGAAATTACTTGCCCGGAAAGTAGGTTGAGTTGTTTAGCCATGAGTCCTTGTGTCCGTTAATTCCTGAGTGAAGACAGCCTCTGTCAGTCGATTTTAGATTTTAGATTTTAGATTTTAGATTTTAGATTTACTTGCAGCTTTGAATCAGGGTGCAGGAACTAGAGTCTAAAATTTTGGGATATCCACGACGATTGTCGGGGGCTTGTACCCGTTTTTGGGCGGGGTCAATAATGCTCAGGTTGCCTGTCTCGATCGAAAAGCGTTTGCCGCAGACGAACCGAAAGTTCGACCCGCCCAGCGGGAGAAGCAAAATAAATTTAACAGGTGAAACCAGAATCAGAGTGCCGAAGACGGGCAACACTTGCCTCTTACTCTCCACTCTTACACTAACCTCTATGTTGCCGACAGGAGCGCCTACTTGTCTATTCACCGCCCGCCGTCAGAAGGTTGATTCACAGTCATGCTTTTTCTTATAATCGCTCACAAATGCCGATCGTTCAGAATTGGGCGCCGTCAAAAGCTCTGCTCGCGAGCTCTCAAGCCTCTGACACCAGCTCGATCGACTGAAGCGTCGATCTTTTCAGCTATATCGATCGGTCAAAACTGAGAATTGGGAATCTCAACAATCTCCCGCTAGATTCGCTACTCCGAATGCTGAGGCGGGAGTATGTGAATAAACCTTGCTTTATTCTCAGAGCTGAAAAAAAAATGATTGTCACACCTCACCAACTCTAAGTCGGAGGCCCAAGCGAAAGACAGGATACTAGAAACCTGCTACCGGGGAATCTTGAAATTCTCACCAGTGTCAGGTCTAGTGCTAAAAAACAACTAAACTGTCTGTGTGTAGTAGTCTAAATTATGGTACTTGATGCTTCTAGGCATCTGTACACCCTCTGACAGTTACTCGCCCAAGGAATATATGCGGGTTTTGCAGAGTTCCCGGCTGATGGCGATAAAAACTCTGCATTTTTGACGGGGAATGTAATCCCCGTGTCGTGTTCCTCTTTGGACTCCAGTCGCAAAGTTTCTATACTTCCCATATTTATTTATGAAAACCGTTCTGATTGTAGAGGACGATTTGGTTAATGCTCGGGTTTTTTCCAAAATACTGACTAAGCGGGGGGGCTTAGCTGTCAAGCACACGGAAAATGTTGAAGAGGTGATGCAGATTGCTGCTGCCGGTGAAGCTGATTTGATTTTAATGGACGTGTCTCTTTCACACAGCGTGTACCAGGGAAAATCTGTTGACGGCATTAAGATTACTCAATTGCTGAAAGCTGACCCGCAAACGGCCTCGCTGCCGATTATCTTGGTGACTGCTCACGCGATGGCGGGTGATAAAGAAACCTTTCTGAATCAAAGCGGTGCCGACGGTTACATCTCTAAACCCGTAGTAGACCATCAAGAGTTTGTCGATCGGATCAAGGCTTTGCTCCCTGAGTGAGCGAACCATATTTGAAGAAGGAAGTAAAGCCAACGGATTCGTCGGCTGCTAGAGATGTGATGGATGCAATCTTGTCGGGAAGCCGCGAAGATTTTAGTTCAATACGCTTGGGTTAGCGGTCTTTTACGAATTCGCTCTTACTATTTTATGGGAAATACAGGCAGCTTTTAGAACTCAGACTGTTCTTAACCCAAGCCGATTGGGTTTTAGTTATCGTCGCGAGAGAAGTTATAAGGAAGAAAGAGTTTTAACTGTTTGTTAATTCAAACAATTAAAACTCTTTCTTTTCAAGTTTTCTTGAATTCTGATTTATACCTTCGGACGAATATCTCGTGCCTTCTTTTTTCGGGCGAGTTGATGTGCGGTTCGCCTCGATTTAATCGCACTTTCGGCTATGAATTCTGAGTTCTAAGTTTTGAGGCGAAAAATTTAAGATTTTTCAACCAACGCTTTAGCTAAGCGTTGGTTGGGACGAACCAAAAAAATTGCCGCACAGTTCAGGATCGCTGTCTGCGCGACAATCTCAAAAAACTTCTTAGTCTTCGTCCTCGTCGAAGTCCTCGTCGAAATCATCATCGATCGGTCCTAAGGAATCATCATCAGTATCAGGGACAAAATCGTCGTCATCAACTTCAATTTCCTCAAAATCGTCATCAACATCAACCTCAATTTCAGAGACAGGGGCGACATCAAAAGGACTCTCGATCGTATACTTGCGGCGGGCAGTGCGATCGTCCACCACGACATCTTCCTGCAAATCGTGGATATCGTCATCAAACACAGCACCATCAAAACCAGCATCCTGAACACTAGCATCCTCATAGGCATTAAACCCAGTCCCGGCAGGAATCAAGCGGCCGATGATCACGTTTTCCTTGAGGCCGCGCAGCCAGTCAGACTTGCCCTCGATCGCAGCTTCAGTCAGCACCCGCGTGGTTTCTTGGAACGAAGCAGCAGAAATAAAGCTGTCGGTATTGAGCGAAGCTTTGGTAATCCCCAGTAGTACCGGAGTATAATCCGCCGGCGCTCCACCAGTAATTGACATCGCCTCATTCACCTGTTCCACCTGCCGCAGTTCGACTAACTCGCCGGGGAGCATGGTAGTGTCGCCACCGTCCTCCATCCGCACTTTGTTGGTCATCTGGCGGACAATCACTTCGATGTGTTTGTCGGAAATATCCACACCCTGAGACTGGTAAACCGATTGCACTTCGTTGACTAAGAAAGTCTGCACCTGCTGGAAGCTCTCCAAAGCTGCCTCAAAGGTAGGCTGGCGCTCTTTGAGAACTTGGAAAAATACTTCCAGAATTTCGTGAGGATTGGCGGGGCCGTCGGTCAAAGCTTCGGCGACGCCCACACGCTGTCCGTCAGAGACGATCGGGTTTTGGCCAGGTAACAAAGGATACTGCTCGATCCTGCCGTCATCCTCTACTACCGCGAGTTCGACAATATCGTCGTCGGTAGCTACCTGAGCCGTCCCCGGACGCTTAGCTAAAATACAAGCTTCCTTCGGTTTCCGTCCTTCGAGTAGTTCTTCAATCCGGGGCAAACCTTGAATGATGTCCCCGGTTTTGGCTCGCTCGAACACCAGGATGACTAAGTTGTCGCCGCGTTGCACCAAGTCGCCGTCGTCTACGTGGAGCACTGCACCACCAGAAACTCGGTAAGGACGGGCTACCCGCAGGACTATTTTGGCTTCTTCTCCGTTATCAGAAGCCGGTATAACTTTCACGACTTGACCGGACTCTTCCAGAATCACTCCCGGTGCTACCTCAGTACCAGCTACCAATAACTGACCAGGGCTGACTGCTGGTGTACCCGCTACTGAAACTGTCACAGAATCCGCCTCCCGCATTACCAACAATCGGCGTACCGGTTCGTTGAGTCCTTCGCGGATGCCCCGGACGATACCTGCTTCTTTGCAGAGAATTTCGGTGCGGGCTACCACTGCGCCAGGGGCGATCGACTGTCCGTCTTCTACCAACAGTCTGGTGTGGGTACTACCTTGAGTCGGATCTGCCGATACGTCCCGCCGAATTACCAGCGATTCCAAAATCACCAACTGCAAGCGGAAAATCCGAGAAGGCGCTGGGGCTTCTTCGCCTTCTACCAGAGCCAGTTCTTGCGACTGCACAATCGCATCAGATAGACCCCAAGCCGGGCCGGAACCGTCGGCTCCAAAAGCCAAAGCGTCCCCATCATCGGGTAGGAGTTCGATATCCGCTGCCAGTTGCGGCGCGCCGGAACCGATTTCTAAGATGAGCTGAGTCCGCAGGAGTTCGAGTCCTTCGACTGATTTGACGCGCTCTCCGTCTTTGTAGGGGAGCCGCTGGACTGCTTTGAGGGAGATGGACTCGTTGAGTGCTGTCTGGGAAGGTATGGGCGGTTTGTCGGGTACTGGAAACTCTACTACTGGCCGCAGCAATAAGGCTGGGCCTTCGGGGGTTTCGATGTATTCGGCATAGCCCAATTCTTCGGCAATTAATCCGGGGAAGATTTCTTGACCGGCGCTGACTATTTGACCTTCGCCCAAGGTTAGTGGTGGGCGATCGACTGCGTGCATGGTTCCGGGCTTGATCACAATTTCCCGGAGGATGTCGTTTTTCTGGGTGACTTCTACCGCGCCACTGGTTTGGCAGAAAATATCTTTGACGACTTCGGTGCCGGCTTCGACGTATTGGCCATCTTCTACTAGCAGCAGGGAGATGTCTTTGTTGACTTCGTGGCACTCTTCGGCAATCCACAGCAGAGTGCCGCCTTTGACTACTTCGTAGCCGAGTTTGGCTTTGCCGCGCTTGTGGACTTCGACTCCGGCGTATTTGACGATGCCTCCGGTGGCGGTGCGGTAGCTGTCATCAAGCAGTTCGGCTACGACTTCACCGTTGATGACTTTGCTCCCCGGCGCTGTTTTCAAGGAAAACCGTTGGTTGGAAGCAGTTTCGATGATGTAATGTTCGCGGCCGCCGGCGCTTTCCGATCGCACAATTGCTTGATCTAGCAACACTTGAGCGGTGATGATTTCGATTTCTCGCTCGTCGGCGATGCGGACTACGCCGCCGTGTTCGGAGACGAGTTTCGTTTCGGCGATGACGCTTTCTGCCACGATGCGATCGCCATTTTTGACGGCCGGTTCGGCGCCCGGGAGTAAGTTATAGACTTCTCCTGAGAGAATCCAAATCAGTCCGCCTCTGCTGGCGGTGCGAGTGGTGTTACCTTGGCGATCGGTTTTTTCTTCTGGTACTAAGTCCGCAAACTTGGCTTCGCCTGCTAAATCGGAGGCTACGTCGGTTGTGACTTTTTCTGTGGTTTTGCGGGCGGCGCGTCCGACGATCGGCACTTCTGCCAAAACTTGACCGGAGATAGCGCGCTGTCCGTCTTTGACCATTAGGGTGGAACCTTGGACGATCGCGAATTCAACTTTCAGCTTCTGATTTTTCGCGCCGGATTTGCCTTCTTCATAGCCTTCACCCTCCAATACGAGTTTGCCGTTGTTTTCGGCGACGAGGGCTTCTTCGCCATGTCTAGTGCGGAAGGCGCGGGTGCGTAAATTCTTAAACTTTGCCACGCCCGGGAATGGTGCTCGTTCTTGTTTAGCAACTTCTCCAGTAAATACGCCGCCTGTGTGGAAGGTACGCATGGTGAGTTGGGTTCCCGGTTCGCCGATCGACTGGGCGGCGATAATCCCGATCGCTTCTCCCATGTCTACCATTTTCAAGTGGGCGAGACTCCAACCGTAGCAGGATTGGCAAACGGAACGGGTGGCTTCGCAAGTTAGGGGCGATCGTAAATATACTTCCGGCACTCCAGACTTACCGATTTCCCCTGCCAGCTCTTCAGTAATCGGCTGATTTCGGACGGCTCTTTCGTTGCCATAGGTCACGATTTCTTTGGTTTTGGGGTGCACCACATCTCGTGCCAACACCCGCCCTAGCAGCCGATCTTTCAGGGGAATCAGCACGGTAGCGCCGTCGGTCATCGGCCGCACGCGAATCCCGCGCTGAGTGCCGCAGTCTACTTCACGCACGATGACATCTTGGGATACATCCACCAACCGACGAGTCAGGTAGCCGGAGTCGGCGGTACGCAGGGCGGTATCTACTAAGCCTTTGCGGGCGCCGTAGGAGGAAATGATGTATTCGGTGACGGTGAGTCCTTCGCGGAAGTTGGTTTTAATGGGCAAGTCGATGATTTCTCCTTGGGGGTCTGCCATCAATCCGCGCATTCCGACGAGTTGCCGCACTTGGGAGATGTTCCCGCGCGCGCCGGAGAATGCCATCATGTACACCGAGTTGAGGGGGTCTGTGGCTCGGAAGTTTTTGACTACTTCATCTTTGAGGTCTTCTGAGGTGCTGTTCCAGGTGTCGATTACTTTTTGGAAGCGTTCGACTTCGGTGATTTCGCCTCTGGTGTATTTCTGTTCGGTGATGCGGATTTCTTCTTCGGCTGCATCGAGCAGTTGTCGTTTGATTGGGGGTACTTGCAGGTCGTCTACGCTAATTGAAACTCCGGCTTTTGTGGCAAACCGGAAACCCAAATCTTTGAGTTTGTCGGCCATTTGCGCTGTGCGGGCCGTTCCATAGTTCATGAAAGACCAAGAGATTAGTTTTTTGAGCTGACCTTTGTCAACAACTCGATTGCGAAAAACAATTTCCTTATTTTCCTTATTTTCTGTCATTTTTCTACTGTTAGTAATTTGATAAGAGTCATTAGTCATTAGTCATTAGTCATTGGGCATTGGGCATTGGTCATTAGTCATTAGTCATTAGTCATTAGTCATTGGTAACTGCTAATCAATACAGGATTCAAGCCACATATAGCGGTTCTCAAGCGTGGTGAGGTATGCCCCATGCCCCATGAATGCCCGATGCCCAATGCCCGATGCCCGATGCCCAATGCCCGATGCCCGATGCCCGATGCCCGATGCCCAATACCCAATTCCTAGTTGTTAATTACCGATTCGATCGTCTGGTGATAGATAATCCGACCGGGAGTAGTGCGAATGAACTGAGTAATCAACTTGCCCTCCGCATCTTCCCGAACCCGGCGGAACTTGTATTCTTTCGTCACTACTGTACCGTCTGCCGATCGCTCCGTCTTCAGCGGTTCCCCTTCCGGTTCTGTATTTTCGATCGCACCTTGAAATCTCACCCACACATAAGAGTGCAAGTTAATCACTCCTTGTTCGTAAGCTACAACCGCATCGGTAAAGCTAGAGAAATAGTGACCCGCTCCTTTTTGAGCATCAAGATTTTCGGCGGTTAGGTAATAGCAACCGAGCACCATATCTTGAGAAGGAGTAACGATCGGCCTTCCGGTTGCCGGCGACATAATGTTATTAGAAGCCAGCATCAGCAAGCGCGCTTCCGCCTGAGATTCCAGAGACAAAGGAACGTGCACGGCCATTTGGTCGCCGTCAAAGTCAGCGTTAAAAGCCGGACAGACTAGCGGGTGAAGCTGAATCGCCCTCCCGTCCACCAAAATCGGCTCAAAGGCTTGAATCCCCAAACGGTGCAGCGTGGGTGCCCGGTTCAGCATGACAGGGTGTCCTTCAATCACCTCCTGAAGCACGTCCCAAACGCTAGGATCGTTGCGCTGGATCAGTTTTTTGGCGGCTTTGATGTTGTTGACTAATCCTTGGCGGATCAAACGGTGGATGACAAAAGGCTGGAAAAGCTCGATCGCCATTTCCCTCGGCAAACCGCACTGATGAATCTTCAGTTTTGGCCCGACAACAATTACCGAACGTCCAGAATAGTCAACCCGTTTCCCCAGCAAGTTTTGCCGGAAACGACCTTGTTTCCCTTCAATGATGTCTGACAGCGACTTCAGCGGACGGTTGTTTGCGCCTACCACAGTCCGGCCCCGGCGGCCGTTGTCAATCAGCGCATCCACAGCTTCTTGTAGCATCCGCTTTTCGTTGCGAATGATAATCTCTGGTGCCAGAATTTCTTGCAATCTCGCCAAGCGATTATTGCGATTAATAACTCTTCGATAAAGGTCATTAAGGTCACTGGTTGCAAAACGTCCACCGTCTAGCTGTACCATCGGCCGCAAGTCTGGGGGAATCACCGGAATCACATTGAGCACCATCCAATCGGGATGAGAACCCGTAGCGATAAAGTTGTCAATTACCCGCAAACGTTTAATTAACTTCGCGCGTTTTTGACCTTTAGCATTAGCAATATCTTCCCGCAGCTTTTCCGCTTCACTTTCTAGCGGAATATTTTGCAGCAGAACTTGTAAAGCTTCAGCACCGATGCCTACTTCTACGCCGGTTAGGGTGGAATCTTCGCTGTAAAGTTCATCTTCTATTTCCAGCCAAGCATCTTCTGTGAGTAATTGCTTGTATTGGAGCTTTTCAGCATTACCAGCATTCAACACAACATAGGCGTTGAAATAAACAATTTGTTCGACATCTCGCAGGGGCATATCTAACAGAATTGCCATGTAACTGGGGATGCCTTTGAGATACCAAACGTGAGCTACTGGAGCTGCTAATTTAATAAATCCCATCCGGTGGCGGCGGACGCGAGATTCAGTGACTTCAACACCGCATCTCTCGCAAACAATGCCTCTATGACGAACTCTTTTGTACTTGCCACAATGACATTCCCAATCTTTTGCAGGCCCAAAAATGCGCTCGCAAAACAATCCGTCCATTTCTGGTTTTAATGTTCTGTAGTTAATCGTCTCAGGTTTTACAATTTCGCCCACTATCTGACCATTGGGTAAAGTTCTCTCTCCCCATTGTCGAATTCTTTCTGGTGAAGCTAACCCAATCTTTACGTAATCAAATCGTTGTTCTATCTTAGCCATTCTTAACTCCAATCGATGATTTACTTGAAATTATTTGCTGTAATTTATCTTCTTTGCTTGATTCTTTGGTGATTAAATCAATCTCAGACTCCTTTATATGTGACATTATTTTTAATGTCATAAATGACACTTGTGGACACTGCAAATTCCAGAGCAATTTTAGCAATGGATTCTCCAGCTTTAATGCGTTCTCGCACATCTTGCGCTTGAGCAAAAGTCAGTTTTCGATCGAGATATCCACCCATGCGAGGAATCGGAACCTCTTCGCCTTCTTCCTTCCAAGTCAGGTGATACTTAATAGTGTGTATAGTTGCGGGATTTACGCCGTATGCTTCAGCTACATCCTTCATTCTGTCTCCTGCTGCTAGTTTTTGCCGGATTTCTCGCACTTTTTCCCAGTCTAATTTGGCATTGGAAAGGGGATGACTTTTTCCTTGGGTGCGTCCTTTTTGGGAAGCATCTAATAAATTCTGAGTACGAGTACCAGCCCACAGGTGTTCTGGATTAATACAACTGGGAGTATCGCAAGTATGACAAGCATCCATAGAGGTGGGAAGTTCATATCCTAATTTCTCTGCTAAAACAGCACGAGTAACTGATTTTGATTTCCCATTTTTCCAGTATCTGCCATAGCCTGAACCATCTTTTCCGCCTTGAAAAATTATGCAGCCGTTGTCTTGAATTTCTCCTAAAAAACGTGGGGAAACTGTGATGAAGTTATTGGGAATACTTGTCTGAACGATCTTAGTAATAGTTTCATGTTGTACCCCATACTCTCTTGCTAGATGGTTCTTGATTGTTCCAGATAAATATTTAGTCTGAATTTCTCGTAGTTGTTGGATAGACAATTTATCAATTCCCGGAATACTTTTGCGTCTGGGAGTTTTGCGATCGCGCCCCATCATCTGTCCGGTATTCTCAGCAGCCGATCCCGCTACCAGATGTGCCGGGTTGATGCAGCTTCGGTTGTCGCAGGTGTGGCAAGCAAAATAACCGGAATCGAGGAATCCTGCTATTTTTGATTCGAGGACTAATCGGTGGACTAATACCGTTTTGCCATCGATCCACTTACGCCCGTAACCGTTTTTTAACCTACTGCCTTGCCAGTTAATACAGCCTGTCTCCAGGTCTAATGCTCCTTCAATTCCGGGGATGACTGTTACAATAGTCATGTCAGCGTCTCTCTTTGTTAGAGCGTTGATTCGCCTCAGCAGTGTTCGTACCACTGCTGAGGCATTTTTATTTTAGATTGTCGATTAAAGATTTTAGATTGAATGTTGCCAAAAAATCTAAAATCCAAAATCCCTAATCCTCGTCTTCGTCACGAGAAAGCGATTCGTAAGTAGGCCTGGAGGGCGATCGCCGCCCACCAACGTCTGCCATCAAATCAACCTCAACGTGCTCGCTACCTTCGTCGTTCGTATTCACCTTGTGCACGGCAATATCCAAGCACAAAGATTGCAACTCCCGCATCAGCACCTTAAACGATTCCGGCGTACCGGGGCGTGGGATAGCTTTGCCTTTAACAATGGCATTTAAAGCTTCATTTCTACCCTGCATATCATCCGACTTCACAGTCAGCAACTCTTGCAAAGTATAAGCTGCACCGAACGCTTCGAGAGCCCAAACTTCCATTTCCCCGAACCGCTGTCCGCCCTGCTGCGCTTTGCCGCCCAAAGGCTGCTGCGTTACCAGCGAGTAGGGGCCGGTGCTGCGGGCGTGGATTTTGTCATCTACCAAGTGGACGAGTTTGAGCATATAGGCGATGCCGACTGTGATCGGGCGATCGAACGGTTCGCCAGTTCTGCCATCGTAGACAATAGTCTTACCGGGGTGTTTTTCGTTAAATATCCACGGTTTACCCGTTTTTTCGCGCGCCTCCTCTAACTTGCCGTGAACGGTTTCCCGCGACTTTTCAGCACCGTGCATTTCATCAAAAGGCACCATCTTGAACCGCATGGATAGATTTTCGCCCGCCCAGCCCAGCAAGCACTCAAAAATCTGACCCACGTTCATCCGCGACGGTACACCCAAGGGATTGAGTACGATGTCAACGGGAGTCCCATCGGGTAAGTAGGGCATATCCTCCATCGGCAGAATCCGGGACACAATACCTTTGTTACCGTGGCGACCGGCCATTTTGTCGCCGACTTGAATTTTGCGTTTTTGGGCTACGTAGACGCGGACAACCATGTTGGCGCCTGGAGGTAGTTCGTCGCCCTGTTCGCGAGTGAAAACCCGCACGTCTACTACGCGGCCTTTTTCGCCATTAGGAACTCGGAGGGAGTTGTCGCGCACATCGCGGGCTTTTTCGCCGAAGATTGCTCTGAGCAGTTTTTCTTCTGGCGGTTGGTCGGATTCACCTTTGGGGGTAACTTTGCCGACCAAAATGTCGCTGGCTTCTACCCAAGCACCTTTGCGGATGATGCCCTGTTCGTCTAGCTGGCGCAGTGCGTCTTCGCCGACGTTGGGTATTTCGCGGGTGATTTCTTCGGGGCCGAGTTTGGTTTGGCGGGCTTCGATTTCGTATTTTTCAATGTGGATGCTGGTGTACACATCTTCGTACACCAAACGCTCGCTAATGAGTATCCCATCTTCGTAGTTGTAGCCTTCCCAAGGCATATAAGCTGCGATGATGTTCTGACCCAGAGCAAGTTCTGCCCCTTCGGTGGAGGAACCGTCGGCGAGGACTTGACCGGCAACTACTCGATCGCCCTCATAGATCAAAGGACGCTGGTTTAAACAGGTATCCTGGTTAGAGCGCTGATATTTTTGCAGTTCGTGCTCGATACAGCCTGAGTATTTTTGCTTCCAAACCGAGGGCTGTTTGGTTTTGAGGTCGTCGTATTCCCGAATCAGGAAACTTTCCTCGCTGGAATTTGACTCAGCATCTACCGCCAGGGGCTTGACAATAATCCGGGTAGCATCGATGTAAATCACTTCGCCGTTAACCTTGGAAACCACTACCATCCCGGAATCTCGCGCGGCCTGAGCTTCCAAACCCGTACCCACGAGTGGCCGTTCTGGTTTGAGTAGCGGCACAGCTTGCCGCTGCATATTCGAGCCCATCAGAGCGCGGTTGGCGTCGTCGTGTTCCAGGAATGGAATCAGGGATGTGGCGACGGAGACGATTTGGACTGGCGATATCGCCATGTAGTCCACCTGCATCGGGGTGGTGGTGGTGAACTCTTGGCGGTAGCGAACGGCTACGGTTTCGCCCAAGAGGTTGTTGTTTTCGTCGAGGCTGATGTCTCCGGGGGCGACGCGCAGGTCATCTTCTTCGTCGGCTGTCATATATACGGGGGCTTTGTCCCGCAATACTTGTCCTTTTTCTACTGGATAGAAAGGAGTTTCGATGAAGCCGTAGGAGTTGACGCGGGCGTGGGTTGCCAAAGAGCCGATGAGTCCGGCGTTGGGGCCTTCTGGTGTTTCGATCGGGCAAATCCGGCCATAGTGGGATGGGTGAATATCTCGCACTGCGAAACCGGCGCGTTCGCGAGTCAAACCTCCTGGGCCAAGGGCGGACAGACGGCGTTTGTGGGTCAGTTCTGCTAGGGGATTGGTTTGATCCATGAACTGGGATAGCTGGGAGGAACCGAAGAATTCCTTGATTGCTGCTACCAGCGGTTTGGGGTTGACCAGGGAAGCGGGGGTGAGGGAGTCGGCGTCTGAAACCGTCATCCGTTCGCGGATAATCCGTTCTAAGCGGTTCAATCCGACGCGGACTTGGTTTTGCAGCAATTCTCCGACACTGCGGACGCGACGGTTGCCTAAGTGGTCGATGTCATCGGTTGAACCGATGTCGAATTCGAGGTTGATCAAATAGTCGATCGCCGTCAAGATATCTTGGGATGTCAGTACCCGCATGGTATCGGGAACTGTCAAACGCAGTTTTTTGTTGAGTTTGTAGCGACCAACTCTGCCCAAATCGTAGCGTTTGGGGTCGAAAAAGCGGGAGTGCAGGAGCTGTTCGCCTCCGGCCACGGTGGGGGGTTCGCCTGGACGGAGTTTGCGGTACAGCTCCATTAGGGCTTCTTCTTCGCCGAATTGTCCTTCTTTTTCGATCGTTTTTTGGAAGTATTCCGGGTGGCGCAGGGAGTCGTAGATTTCGCCGTCGGTGAGTCCCAGGGCTTTGAGTAGAACTTGGGCCGAGAGTTTGCGGGTTTTGTCGATTCTCACCCAGACTAAATCGTTTTTGTCGGTCTCGAACTTGAGCCACGCGCCGCGGTTGGGGATCAGGCTCGCGTTGTAGGAACGGCGGCCGTTTTTGTCGGTTTCCGATTTGTAGTAAACTCCGGGCGATCGCACGATTTGGTTAACGATGACTCGTTCTGCACCGTTGATGATGAAAGTGCCGCGCTCGGTCATCAAGGGCAAATCGCCGATGAAGACTTCTTGTTCTTTGATTTCGCCTGTTTCTTTGTTAATCAAGCGGGTGGGGACGTACATTTGCACTGAGTAGGTGCTGTCCCGGCGCTTGGCTTCGTCTACGTCATATTTCGGGCGCTTGAGTTTGAAGTCTTTGCCGATGAAGTGGAGTTCTAGCTTACCCGTGTAGTCTGTAATCGGGGAGAAGCTGTCTAGTTCTTCGATCAGTCCGGCTTCTAGAAACCAGCGAAAACTTGCCCGCTGGATTTCGATCAGGTCGGGCAAGGTGAAGGCGAATTCTGTGTAATCTTTAGTGGTCATGGGTGTCCTTTTTCCGCAGTGGCTCTAGCTTTTTACATGGCGCCAAGGCTGGGCGTTTTTACCTTGTTGCGTTTTTTTGATGGATTGTGTGAGAGAATTTATATGATGTTTTCGATCGCCTGCCAACTGCTGCAACGGCTATTTTCACTGGTTGCTCGCAGTGTTTTTGTGCGGATTTTGGCTTGGATCGAGATGCTTTTAGCTTCGACCTCTTGGTGCTTCAGGGTAAATCCCCTACACATTTGACTCCTAAAATTGACTTGACAGCTATTGCCAAATTGCCGAGTTTCCAAATTTCTTCTGATGTGTAAGTTGTGTAAATTCGAGGTATTGCTTGAAGTTTTTGCCTGCCCCGAAGGTGAGCGGGCACTCGCCGAAGCTCGCAGTTCGGCGCAGGGCGATGGTGCCGATAGTGAGCCAACGCCCGATCAGTCGGTTCTTTTTATTATAGGACGCAAATCCGATCGCCACAGGCAACTCCCAAAGAATCTGAAATTAAGGATGAATCCGGTTTTGGGTTGCCGGATATAGATGAGATTTTCCCGATTTTCTGCCCTTAACTCTATCTGTTTTCCTCGTTTCTTTGCTCTAGCTAAACTGAAAAGCCGAATAGCTGACAGGCATTTTCAGTTGTCTGTTGGGACAAAGTTAAGAGAGAAACTCCTCTCAATTTAGCAACTTGCTCGGCCACGTAATAGACGTAAGCTGGTTCGTTGCGTTTTCCCCGCTGGGGTACGGGGGCGAGAAAAGGGCAATCTGTCTCGACTAAGATGCGATCGCTATTTACCATACAAGCTGATTCTTGTATTTGCAAGGCTTTTTTGAAGGTGACATTTCCGCTAAAACTGATGTAGAAACCCAAGTCTAAAAACCACTGGGTTTCTTCGGGTGTGCCTCCCCAGCAGTGCATCACACCGCGCACCGGACCGCGTTTTTGCCAAAAGTTCCGAAGCATTTCGGCCATTGGGGCGGCGGCGTCGCGACAGTGGATAATCACTGGTTTGTCAAGTTCCTGCGCAATTTCAAGCTGTGCCTCAAACACTTTAAACTGGTGTTCGCGATCGTCTGCTTTAAAAAAGTCTAGTCCGGTTTCGCCGATCGCCACTACCCGATCGTCAGAAATTGCTAATTTTCTAATCAGGCTTGCAGTTTCGTCTTTCCACTTGGCGGCATCTAGGGGATGAAGCCCCACCGCAAAGGAAACTTCTGCAAATTGATTAGCAATCGCTTGAATTCCGGCAAACTCTTCTGGCTCTACACAAGAATGAACCAATCGAACCACACCAGCTTCGCGCCAGCGTGCTCGAACGGCTTCTAACTCAGACTTGAAAGCCTCAAAGTTGATATGAACGTGAGTGTCGATAAGCTGCATGGGCGAATGGGAGAGTGAGAGATTGGAGGAGGGGGAGAGTGGGAGAGTGCGGGAGTGGGAGAGTAGGAGAGTAGTAGGAAAAATTCTCTTTCTTCCTTCTTTCTTCCTTCTTCCCTCTTCCTTCTTCCTTCTTCCGTCTTCCTTCTTCCTTCTGTCTTAGGATGCTACTTGTGTTTCGTGTGGCTTGAGGGTTCTTGCCAAACGGGACTTTTTGCGATCGCCGTTGTTACGGTGCAGTACACCTTTTTTGACAGCTTTGTCAATTTTGCTGTACGCCTCAGACATACGTTGCTGCACTTCTTGCATTAATTCAGGTGTCGGAGATGCGGCGTACTTCTCAACGGTCGTGAAATACTTCTTCATCAGGGTTTTGACCGCTGACTTGTAAGATTTGTTGTACAAGCGGTTGCGCTCGGCGATTTTGACTCGTTTGACGGCGGACTTAATATTTGCCATAGTTCAGTTTGTGGAAGTAGGTATTGATTGATACATCATAGTCTCGATATAGTCTCAAGACACGGAGATTTTGAGGGACAATCTTTTTGGGTGCGATCCGCAAAAAGCTTGATTTTTTTTAAAGCTGAGTCAGCGATTAGCCGAGCGCTCAGATTTAAGCTGAGTCTGCGGTTACTTTTGCAAGGGCGATCGCGCAATAATTTTTAATTGACTCATCTAACGACCCATTTTTTACCCCTGACGATACCCAAAGGTATGACACGGGTGTTATCGAGGCGTTTTGCGGGGTTTCCACCGTCACGAGTTAAAGTCACGGTTTATTGCGCGCAATTTTCAAGTATACAATAACTTGGCGTTTTTTTATAAAAAATTATTAGGTGTGAGAAAATCTAATATAGCATGGATTCCGCTCAAAATCCCATTCCCGGAAAAATCCAAGTTAAGCTATAACAAAGAGTACGGGTTATTTGGGCTTCGCCTTTGAAGCACTTGCAGAAGACGGAAGGAAGAGGGAAGAAGGAAGAAGGAAGAAGGGAGAAGGCAGAGGGCAGAAGGCAGAAGGGAGAAGGCAGAGGGCAGAAGGCAGAAGGCAGAAGGCAGAAGGCAGAAGGCAGAAGGCAGAAGGGAGAGAGAATATTTTTCCCCTCTCCCCCCTCTCCCCCTCTTCCCCTCTCCCCCTCTCCCCCTCTCCCCCTCTCCCCCTCCGCCCTCTCCCTCCGCACCCGGTTCTCTGACAGGCAATTCCTCAAGGAAGGTTGTGACTTGTCCTCGGTTTGGCAAAAAAATCCTCGACAGAGATTTAAACGCTGGACTGACGCCGGGAAACGAAGCCTTTGAAACTGCCGCGAGTCTCGCGGTTGAAGCTGGTGGACTGGTGGTGGCCGAATTCTCCAGCGCCACAAAAAATCCAAATTGTCAAGCAAATGTTAGTGAATTATTGACGGCATTCCTAATCTCCATGCTGCGAATTATTACTCAGTGGGTTGAGGCACAAGCTGAACTGCGACGAATCTGCGATCGCACCCACGACGAACTTGTTATTCACAAAGAAGCTACCGTGCGCGAGGTGCTGCAAGCTGTAAGACGCAAAGGCGATCAGGCTGTGCTGCAATATACTGCTGAATTTGACCGCACGACCCTAAATGCGGCAGATTTGCGCGTGAGTGGCGCCGAATTGGATGCTGCTTATCAGCAAATATCGAAAGAATTATTAAATGCCATCCGGCTTGCTTGCAAACAGGTAGAAGCGTTTCACCGACAGCGTGTCCCCAAATCTTGGGTGCAGTTTGGTGATGACGAAATTGTTTTGGGTAAGCGCTACACGCCAGTCGATCGCGCGGGAATTTACATTCCTGGCGGTCAAGCGTCCTATCCGAGCTCGGTGATCATGAATGCGGTTCCTGCAAAGGTCGCCAAGGTTCCGAGACTGGTGATGTGTACTCCCCCCGGACAAGAGAAGAAAATGAATCCTGCGGTGCTGGTAGCGGCTCAGGAAGCGGGAGTTGATGAAATATATCGGGTCGGCGGGGCTCAGGCGATCGCAGCTTTGGCCTATGGTACGGAAACTATTCCCAAGGTAGATTTAATTACTGGGCCGGGGAATATTTACGTCACGCTGGCGAAAAAACTGGTTTACGGCACTGTGGGGATCGATTCTCTGGCGGGGCCCTCGGAGGTACTGATTATTGCTGATGCTTCGGCGAATCCTGTACACGTAGCTGCGGATATGTTGGCTCAAGCTGAGCACGATTCGATGGCCTCGGCAATTTTGCTGACGGCGGATTCGGTGCTGGCTAGGAAGGTGGTGGCTGAGGTAGAAAGACAATTAGTAAATCACCCGCGCCGGATTTTGACGGAAAAGGCGATCGCCAATTATGGTTTAGTTGTAGTGGTGGAGTCCCTGAAGGCGGCAGCGGAACTCTCCAACGAGTTTGCTCCCGAACACTTGGAATTGCAAGTGGCTGATCCCTGGGCTTTGCTTGACCAAATTCGGCACGCTGGGGCGATTTTCTTGGGATGTTCGACACCGGAAGCTGTGGGTGATTATTTGGCTGGCCCGAATCATACTTTGCCGACTTCTGGTGCTCCGCGCTATGCTTCGCCGCTGGGGGTGGAAACTTTTATGAAGCATTCGAGTTTGATTCAATATTCGCCGGCTGCTCTGAAAAAGGTTAGTAGGGCGATTAATGTGTTGGCGGAATCTGAGGGTTTGCCTTCTCACGCTGATTCGGTGCGGCTACGCACTGAGACAGAGGGTGAGGGTGATTTTTAGATGGTAGGTTTGAGTTTGGCGATCGAGATTTACGCACTTCGGGCTTAAGAAACCCGGTTTCTTCCAATAAGCTGTTGCGCATTTAAATTGTATATTCGGGACGGGCTAGAAGCCCATCCCACAAGAGTGTTTAAGCGATTTTTGACACACAATTTAAATGTAGAACAGCTTATCTTGCTTAAATTACCAGAAAAAATTGGTTTAAAGCCTCTCGCTTGTACGGAGAAATTAAAATCAGACTATTCATTACTCCAATCCTCTTCCTTCCAGGTATAATTCGCTGTCAACTGTCAACTGTCAACTAAATTCTGAGATTTAAAGGTGCATTATATTGAATACTGTTTTGGTGGCGATCGACAATTCGGAGTTTGCAGCACAGGTTTTGCAAGCTGTGGCGCAGTTTAAGCTAGAACCGACGGCTAAGGTGATTTTAGTGCATGTTGTGAGTTCTGGTACGTTGGATTTTGATGCTGTGGTCGATCGACCTCACGCTCAGGGAAATGAGATTGCTTACCGAGAAGTGGAGAAGTTATTGCAATCTTATCAGGAAACTTTGCCTTGCGAGAGTGAGTTGGAGATTGTTTCGGGGGAACCGGCCCAGGAAATTTTGCGTTTGGCGAATATTTATAAAGCGGACTTAATTGCGATCGGCTGTCGGGGTTTGACTGGTTTGAAGCGGATTTTGGAGGGTTCGGTGAGTGCTGAGGTTGTGGCTGAGGCTCCTTGTTCGGTGTTGGTTGTGCGGGCTAGGTAGGTAGGGGGAATTGAACCGCAGAGGTTGACAGTGCGATCGGCTGATTGATATTTTAATAAATTTCTTTCTGGATCAAGCCTTCCATAGAATAATTATGAGCCTGACTCTTAACATCCCTACAATCAATGATGATCTGAACGATTTTGACAATCTGTTTCAGCTTTTGGAGCAACTAAATGAGGATTGCTCAGAAGTAATTATTGACTTTTCTAAATGTTTTTTTCTCCGACAAAATGCCGTAGCTTTTCTGGGAGGATTAATTCGTCTCATTCAATCCCGCTCGATAAAATTAAACATTAATTGGGATAGTATTCATAAGAACATAAAAATGAATCTTGAACAAAACGGATTCATGTATACTTTTTGTGATAATAAAGAACCTTGGCAGGGTAATTCTATCCCTTATCGAGAAGATAAAAAACAAGATAAAGATGGCTTGGTTGACTACCTAGCAGAAAAATGGCTAGGACAAGACTGGGTTGATATAAGTCAAACATTGCAAAACGTCATCGTAGGAACCGTTTGGGAGATATACGCTAACGCCTTTGAGCATGGGAAAACAGAAATCGGAGTCTTTAGCTGTGGACAGCACTACCCTAAAAAAAAGGAACTAAAACTGACTGTGGTTGACTTCGGTGTTGGGATTCCCAAAAATGTCCGCCAATTCCTAAAACTCTCGGATTTACCAGCAGACGAAGCCCTAAAATGGGCATTTGAAGCAGGAACTACAACCAGGCGCGGTGATGTTGCTGGGGGCGTTGGACTTGACTCTCTGAAAAGATTTGTAAAGATGAATGGAGGAAAGTTGGAGTTTTTCAGTCACAATGGGTATGTACTGATTAACAAAGATGAGGAAACTTACCAAAATCGCCAAACCTTTTTCGGAGGGACACTGGTTAACATTACCCTCCAATGTGATGAAGCCATTTATGTGCTGGCTTCTGACACCGACGGCGACGCCCCACTTTTCTGAGGGAACTTCTGAAATGTCAGGAACTCAGGGCTAAAGCCATTGAGCTTGTAAGACGAAAGTTGAAGCAAGCTATTCTGACCAGCCTAAGTCTTAACTGACTACGTTATCTGGGTCACGATACCGGAGAATGCGACGCTAGTTTTCCGCTCTATCGCTAGTAGTTAAATAGTCTTAAAGTCACTGAGACAGTGCTGCTAGCCTAACAAGCCCTTATAACATTGGCAAAGCGAACATCACCCCGCAAGGGAGAGGCAGAAATGCCAAACATTATGCGTACAGGATTGCGAAGCTTGAAATGGTAATTGTCCCGTTGAGAGTACATTACAAAAGTACACAAAAGCCAAGCAATCCCAAGGCGGTAATGGAAAGATTCAAGGCGGTTCAAACCGCCGAGCCGTTTTCCTCTCTTGGCTCAAGCCACTGAGTTTCCCACTTACCGAATTTTTCTATGAAATCTTACAAGATTGGCACTCTGATTGGCAAAACTTGCATGACACCCGATGACGGTATGAAGGTGTATGACTTGACATACCCCGAACTACGGGCAGAGCACGCTGTGGAGCTTGACTTTGCTGGTGTAGAGATTTTTGCATCTCCGTTCTTCAATTTTGCTATTGGACAGCTACTTAGGGATATCTCCCCAGACACTTTAAACCGTCTGCTGACATTTTCTCATCTTAATAGTGTAGGCAATCAAATACTCACACAGGTGATTAAGAACTCAAAACGCTACTACGCAGCAGATGATTCAACCCGCAATGCAATCAATGAAATTGTCAGCCAACAGGTGGGAAATGTATAATGGCACCCCAATATACAGTCAAGGCTGAGGTAGTTGATATCGGGTCTGACATACCTCAAAAGGATGACATTTTTCTGGTAGATACTAATGTATGGTACTGGCTGACATACACTCAAGCCAGTACCTCTGCGAGGAGCTATCAAATAAATGATTATCCTGCTTATTTAACAAAAATTATTTCTGCTCAAGGATTGCTTTTATATTGTGGGCTTTCTTTGGCAGAGTTAGCACATAATATTGAACAGGCAGAACGAGCAATTTTTTCGACTACATTAAACACAAAAGAATATCGCCATAACGAGCAAACAGAAAGAGATAATGTGGTAGCTGAAGTTGTAGCTGCTTGGGGTCAGGTAACATCTATTGCTGTATCGACTGATGTAACTATTGATGAAACTACAACTAACGCATCTTTAACCAGATTTCAAACTCAACTTTTAGATGGCTACGATCTGCTATTTCTGGAAGCAATGGATAAAGCAGGGGTAGTTCAAGTAATTACTGATGATGGTGATTATGTGACGGTTCCTGGTATCAAAGTTTTTACTGCTAACCGCAATGTAATTATGGCAGCAAGAAATCAAGGTAAGCTGATTACTAGATAAGAAATAAGACCAAATGCTTCATCAGTAATCAACACGCGATCGCAGCAGATATACTGTCTCTATCTTGGTAAAAACCCGGTTTCTAGGCGTGGGAGTGCGATCGAATCCACAGCGATTGAAATCGCCGCTACACAAACAAAACCTGCCTACGCAGGTTGGGGAACGCCTTTTTTATTACTCACAATTGGGGCGGGAATATTGAGTTTTCACATACTCTTTGAGTACGGGCCCAAGAGTGAAAAATGTGCGATCGCCCTCCTGGATTTTTTCAATTAATGAACGCCGTCCCAAGGATTGCATAATTTTTAACAATTGCGATCTAGATAATTGCATATTTTCCCGCAGTTTGGCGATTGAAAGTGGCGCGGTTTCACTTGCTAGCCATGACATCACCTGTTTTTCCGACTCGGATAAGCGATTAAATAGCTGATGCAGTAAAGATTCTAAATCACCTAAAAATAGTGAATCATCAGACAACAGTTCAGAGATGTTGCCGTTAAATAAATCTTGAATCATTGTCGCCACTATTTTTAACCACAAGGGATTGCCTCTGTATTGTTCAATTAACTCTAACCAGTTTTCCTCTTCAGCTAAACCTTTTTCTCTGAGAATTTGCCCCGCGCCCGCACCTAAACCATTGAGTTGCAATGAACGAACGGGTTGATTTTTGCCTTCTAATGCGGCGATTTCTCTGGGTTTTTCCGCACTGATTAGGAGTAAACAACTATTGTGAGATAATTCTCCTATTTGTCTGAATAGCGTGCCGTAATCTTCATATCCAGGTTGGTAATTGCCAGCGAGTTGTCCGCTGCTATTGATATTTTGTACATCATCAAGTATCAGCAGACAGCGGTATTTTTGCAAGTAATCCAGTAGGGGCAATCCCCCCGTGGTTGCCCTTTCCTCTGGGGTGGGCACGCCGTCGGCATTTGGGGCGGGGCCGCACCATCCACCGCCCCTACGGAGGAATTGAATTATGTTTGTTTGAAGTATTGACAGGGGTGGAGATGTGGCGAGACTTCGCCAGATGATGAAATCAAATTCATGTTTGATTTGTTCTACTAGGTGTACGGCGAGTGCGGTTTTGCCAATGCCGACTATGCCTAGTATGGCGAGTAGGCGGGTGTTTTCGTATAGAATCCACTGTTTGAGGGTGGTGAGTTCGGATGTGCGATCGAACAAAACTCCAGATTTAGGCATTTCACCTAAATATTCGCGCACTTTGGGTTTGGCGTTGCCTTTATTCAGAGGTTCTTGATCGGGTGGTGAGTTGGGAACTTTTGGGGAATGTGAAGAATTTCCACAAAAATTGATTTCACCAATTTGTACAATATCTTTATTGAAATTCCAGAGATTTGAGAATTTTAATCGCTCGAATGTGACTCTAAAATTTGATTTATTGACTTCTTCGCCTAATACTTCTGATAGTAGCTGCCATAGTTCAGAGGCAATATCTTTAATGTGACCTTCACTACAGTGAGATTCATCTGCTATTTTTGAGTATTTCTGACCTTGCAAAGTTCCCCGCAGTATCACTTCTTGCAGATTGTCTAAGTGTTTTCCCGTATTGACAAAAACTAGGTCGTCGGCAAGTTTTAAGACTTCTTGAACGTCCATAGGTGGGGTAGATGCTGGGGTTTTGCCTATTATATCCTACTCGATCCGACTTTTTCCGACCCGATCGAGTTTGTCCAGCTTTTTCTGGCGTGGGTAAATCGCAAATGATATAAAAGTGCCTACTTGATCCGACTTTTTCCGACTGGACAAGACTGAGATTTTAGAGTCACAATCATATTTAAGAGGCACTATTATAGCTTTCCCATAGGAAAAAAATGACTACACAAGCATTATCCCTCCCCCAAGCAAACTTAGAAATGGTTCTCTGGCAAGTAGATGCCGATTCAATGAGTAGTATAGCAATCCTAAATCATTATCACGTGCGGCGAACATAAATGTGATTTCCTCAAAATCCATCTGTAGGGACACGGCACTGCCGTGTCCGGGAGACGGCACTGCCGTGTCCCTACAGAAAATCATTTAGGATTGCTATAGCGATTTGTATGTCTGGTTAAATGATCTCGGCTTGCCCCACGAAGTCACCATCAGATTGCACGAGTTGGCTACCTACACGAAAAAATCTGGTAACAAAGTTTTGGCTGTAGGGAAAATTATTCTGCTCAAAATTATCGAGTTTGTCAAAGCACATCCTAATTTAGCTACGGGCATTGCTCTAGGAGTTGCTGTGGGACTATTGGTACGTTCAGTACCAGTTATCGGCCCAGTGTTAGCGCCATTGGCAGCAGTGCTAGGTATAACTATTGGTGCGATCGCTGGACATAGACTAGATCAAGGCTACCGTCAAGTAGATGGGATAGTTGGAGTAGCACAAGACATTATTGAACTCGCCAAATTGTTTTTTCAACTACTGATTGATGTTTTCAATGCAGTTTTTATCAACGTTATCACTGCTTAAATAAGAAAACTTGAAACAATCAGGAGGTTTAATATGTCAGAAAATAAAACCCCAACTAAGGAGCAAATCCTTAAAACGATCGAGCAACTGGAAAAAAATCCTAATGATAAGCTAGGAATTTTAGCTGATATTGGGATTGGTGTGGTAGGTGCTGGTGCTACTGGTGCTGCTGTTGCGGCTTTCGGTGGCGGTACATTCTTGTTGTTTGGGCTAGTAGCGCTACCGGTTGCAGCCCCACTAGGATTGGTTGTTGGCGGTGCAGCATTAGGTGCAGCAGCTCTCGTTGGAGCAAAGAGGATCATGTTTGATGGCACTTTCAACCAAGGGAAACAAGCAGAAATTCTCAAACAGTTACAAGAACTGCTAAGAGAGGTTGAAGCAAAAGAAAGAGCATCTAAGGTTAGAGATAGAGACAGTGACAAGACAAAATTTATCGTTTCCTTGAAAGAACCAGTTAGGCTTAATCTAATTACCCCTCAAAGGGCTCAGGATTTAATGAGGGCTGTCGAAAGTGGTCAAATACCTATCACAGAGGCAATTAAGATGGTTCAGGCTATAGTTGAAGCAGCTAAACCCCAGTAGTCTTTTAAATCCACGACCTGAGAATGCTAAGCATAGGCTATATTGTTCTGGTATTTCTGATAATTGACTTAGCTGCTAAAAGAGCGATCGCCCTTATATGATTGAAGTGCGATCGCTCTTTGGTATAATCAAAGAATCCCGATCGCACACAAGCCAATGGAATCTCTACCCAATCATAGGGATGAACTTGCTCAAATCTTAGAACCTATTCATATAAATCACCTTGCAACCCAACATTTATAATCCTGCAATTACAAAATACTGGGCTACCGGGATAGCAATAATAAGTTTTACGAAGAAATTGCTTTGATTCATTCCATCTGTGCTGAGTCGATCGGGCGATCGATTTCCCTAGCCCTAATTCCCCTTCCCCTTTCCCTTCCCCGCCAAAAACTCCCGCAGCCGCAACAAACTAGCCGTTTGGCCCAAATTCAGCGGTAGCAGCGACACCCCCTCCAACCGAGACTGCACCCAACCGTCGCCCCAATACCACTCGTGAAACCCGTCAATTCCTTCACTCAACAACAGCCGCAGACAATTTGACTCTGCAATCTCCACATGGTGATGCACCGCTACCGGGCCAATCCAACTCGTGAAAGTCAATTCGCGATCGAGCAATTCCGGCAAACCCTTAGAAAATTGCTGAGGCCACAGCCACTGCTGCAACTGCACAGGACGCATCAAACTGTCCCGAATCGCAGTCTCCGAAGCTTCAACCTCAATCCGCAGTTGGCTTTGTTGAAAATTACCTAGCATAGCAATTTGAAATTTTATATAGGAGCTTTACTTAACTTAAATGTAACTTATTGCACGGAGTTCGATCGACAATCGCGATCGCACCCTCTGAAAATTCCCCTACATTATAGTAAAAAAAATTTACCTATTTGGAGAGCAGTTGGCGAGTAAAACTAGAAACAACTGCCACAATCCGCGCCGCCACAATCGAGTCCAGAACAATCCGCGCCGCCACAATCGAGTCCAGAACAATCCGCGCCGCCACAATCGAGTCCAGAACAATCCGCGCCGCCAC